>NZ_JBITCO010000010.1:0-247339 GCF_044453265.1 Kitasatospora sp. NPDC051705
CGCGGCCGCGGTGACGTTGGCGGCTGCGGCGAGCTCTGCCGGCGGGGCGAAACGCCGCTCCTCCTTGAGCAGGTTGGCCAGGCTCTCGTTGCTCACTCTGTGCTCCTCGTGCGTCTTCGTACGTGTCTCGTGGGGAGGTCTTTCGGGCCGTAACAGCCCCGCCAGCAGCGTCGTCAATCACGGCCCGCGGCAGGCGATGCGGCGCCCCGGGACGGCGTAGGCCCGGCCGGGCACGGGCCTCGGCCTCATCTCAGGACGCGGTGGCCCCTGGGCGGTCGGGAGCGGCCCTTGCCGCTTACGATAGTTTCATCATACGCTGAAATTAGTTTCCACGGGCGATGAAACCGAGAGTTGATCACGACCGGGCTCCAAGCAGGCACCGCAGCGGAAGGAACTGCTGCACCCGCCCGCGGTGTCGGCGGCCGAGCAACTCCGCGCGGAAGCTCACTCCCTGCCCCACAATGAAAGGCGGTCGCCATGACGAACCACCCGACCAACCCCTCCCAACCCCGCACCGGAACATCCGGCCTCACCGCCGGCTCCTGGGTCCTGGACGCGACCAGGTCATCAGTGGAGATCAAGCAGAAGTCGGTGTGGGGGCTGGCCACGGTCACGGCCGCCTTCACTCGGCTCGATGGAGAAGGCGAGATCGGCCTCGACGGTTCCGTACACGGCACGCTGACCATCGATGCCGCGTCGATCCACAGCAAGCAGGCCAAGCTCGACAATCACCTGCGCTCTGCGGACTTCTTCGACGTCCAGAGGCATCCGACGTTCACCTTCGCCGCCACCGGCGTCGCCGTCGACCACGCCGGAACCGCCGAGGTCACCGGCCACCTCACCGTGCTCGGGAGGACCCGCCCGATCACCTTCAGCTCCCGCACCACGTCCGCCGGCCCTGACGACGTGACCCTCAGCTCCGAGGTCATCATCGACCGCAATGACTTCGGCATGAGCTGGAACAGGGCCGGAATGATCAAGGGCCTCACCACCGTCACCCTCATTACTCGCTTCACCCGCCGCTAGCAGGGCCTCTCTCCTCCACGGCACATCCGGCGTCACCGATGGCGCCCGCGCACCAACCCGCAGTACTGCCACCGCGTCCGGGGCGCCTCGCCCCTCCCCCCTCGGCCTCTGGGCCACCGCATCCATTCCGGAGACCGGCATGACCATGCCCTACCTCGCCAATCCCGACCAGCAGCAGACCCTCGAGTGGCTCGGCGGCGGGCTGCTCACCATCCTGCTCGACAGCCAGGCCACCGAAGGAAAGCTCACCGTCGGACTGTTCGACGTCCCCAAGGACGAGGCCCCGCCCTTCCACCTCCACACCCGCGAGGACGAGGTCTTCGTCCTCCTCAAGGGCAATGCGCTGGTGTGGGCCGGCGACGAATGCCACGAACTGTCCGAAGGCGGCGCCATCTACCTGCCCCGCAACATCCCCCACAGCTACCGCATCACCTCCCATCGCGCGGACCTCCTCCTCATCACCACCCCCGGTGGCATCGAGGAGATGTTCCGGCATGCCGGACGCGACATCACCACCCCCCGCCCCGCGGGGTTCGAGCTCAACACGGACCGCCTCCGCGAAGCCGCCTCCCTGCACGGCAACGTCATCCTCGGGCCGCCTCGCTGACCACCTACCCACCGCCCGCCACCGGCGCTCCCCGGCCTCCGCCCCGGCCTGTCCCGTGGTCCCCCATCATCCGGATGACGAAAGATGGTGCGCCACGGAGGCCGGGGGACGGGTGCGTCGACACGGAAGGACCACACGAGCGGCCTGACAGGCGCACGTGTCCACCGGACACGGCGGCTTCCGAGGCCGAGGTCGCCGCGACGGACTGGTGTGGCCGTGCGGCGCACCGGAGCCGCGGAGCACCGGACGCCGGCGGACACAACGTGGTACAGATCGCACGCAAACCCCGACCGGCCCCCTCCCCTGGACGAATCGGTACTGCGGTTCCGCCACGGGTGGATGCTCGACACCCGGGGCCACCTGATCCACCTGCTCGACGGCCCCGCTCCTCGGGTACGCGACCGTTCCCGCCCCGTTACCTTCTTTGTGGCCCTGAAATGGGGCTCCTGGCCTCCGGGTCCGGCATGACTGTTGCCCCCTGTCGATCGCATGACCTGGGGGGTGGTGTCACCGGGCCCGGAGCACCGTGTGACCGCTGATGAGAGGCCTGACCGGCACCCGGCCGAGCGCAACGCCCGGCCGCTGACGGGTGTCGGGTCTGCGTAACGTGGATGCGCGCGAACGGTGCCGACGGGCGAGGCCGGGACGGTGAACGACCTTCGGGGGGTTCGGTGTTCGACACGAGTGACATCGCGGTCTTCCTCGGCCTGGACGTCGGCAAGGGCGACCACCACGGCCACGGCCTGACCGCAGCCGGAAAGACCGTCTTCGACAAGCGGCTGCCCAACAGCGAACCGAAACTGCGGGCCGTCTTCGACAAGCTCACCGCCAAGTTCGGCCGCGTGCTGGTCATCGTCGACCAGCCGGCCTCGATCGGCGCCCTGCCGCTCGCCGTGGCCCGTGACGCCGGCTGCGAGGTCGCCTACCTGCCCGGCCTGGCGATGCGCCGCATCGCCGACCTCTACCCCGGCGAGGCCAAGACCGACGCCCGCGACGCCCACGTCATCGCGGACGCCGCCCGCACCATGCCCCACACCCTGCGCGCCCTCGAACTCGCCGACGAGACCGCCGCCCAGCTCACCGTCCTGACCGGCTTCGACCAGGACCTCGCCGCCGAGGCCACCCGCACCAGCAACCGCCTACGCGGCCTGCTCACCCAGTTCCACCCCTCCCTCGAACGCGTCCTCGGGCCCCGCCTGGACCACCCCGCCGTCACCCACCTACTCGAACGCCACGGCTCCCCGGCCGCCCTGCGCAAAGCCGGCCGACGAAGACTCGTCACCCTGATACGGCCCAAAGCCCCGCGCATGGCCGAACGCCTGGTCGACGAGATCTTCGACGCCCTCGACCAGCAGACCGTCGTCGTCCCCGGCACCACCACCCTGGACGTCGTGGTGCCCTCCCTGGCCCGCTCGCTCGCCGCCGTCCACGAACAGCGACGCGCCGTCGAAGCCCAGATCGGCGAACTGCTGGAGGCCCACCCTCTTTCCAAGGTCCTGACCTCGATGCCCGGAGTCGGGGTCAGGACCGCCGCCACCCTGCTGGTCACCGTCGGCGACGGCACCAGCTTCCCCACAGCCGCCCACCTGGCCTCCTACGCCGGCCTCGCCCCGGCGACGAAGTCCTCCGGATCCTCCATCCACGGCGAACACGCCCCCAGAACCGGCAACCGGCTCCTGAAACGGGCCATGTTCCTCTCCGCGTTCGCCGCTCTCCACGACCCCGACTCCCGGACCTACTACGACCGGCAACGAAACCGCGGCAAGACCCACACCCAAGCCCTCCTCCGCCTCGCCCGCCAACGCATCAGCGTCCTGTTCGCCATGCTCCGCGACGGCACCCTCTACGAGACCCGCACCCCCGAATCCACATCAGCATGACCCGCGCAGCCTTGACGAAGGACATAGAGGCACCCCCCCGCCCCGCGAGAACCTGACCAGCACTGGGGACCTGGGTCACCCGGCCTGCGGTTTGCCTCGACAGCGCTCGCCGCGGCACCCGCGAGCACCCGTCGCACTCGCACGACAACGCTCCCTACGGCCCCGAGGGCCGGTGCACCGTCCGGCTGCGCGGCCCGGGCCGATCACCCGCAGGATCAGGTCCTGCACCCGAGCCCGCTGCGCCGGCCGCTTCGCCTCTACGCCGCGGGGCCGACGAAGGTGGCCCCTGGCGGAGAGCAGGCGCGCAAACGTGGCGACCGGCTGGTCAGCACACCCGGGGCGGGCAGCGCCGACCGGGTCGGCGGCCGGGAGGGAGGGGCCGCGCGGTGGCAATCCACCACCGGCCGGCCCCAGCCCGGCACCGGCAGCAGCGGCCGGACGATCGCCCACTCTGAGTCCGACATGTCCGTCGGGTAGCGTCGCACACGTTCCCCGTGGTCGGCCGTGTTCCCGAACGCGCCTGCGAAACAACCGCACGTCCAGCCGTCGCCGCGCCGCCCGAGCAGCATGCCGTCGGGGACGTTGTGCCGTGGTATCAGCGCCGCCATCACCTGGTTGAAGTCGTCGGCGTGGTGGGCGCAGTCGGGACCGGTTACGAAGGACGGATCCCCGGCCAGTTCGAGGCAGCCGGCGAAGGCGTGAAGTCCCGCCGGTTACGGCCACTCTGGTACAGGACGAACATCCAGCCGTCGGCGGATCGTTCGGCGGTCGGGGCCGGGTGGGCGGGTCGAGCTCCCCGTCCGGCTTCAGGCTGGCGGCACCCTCCCACGTTGAAGGCGAGCACCGCGTCGACCATCGGGACCTTGAGGTGATGGCCCGTGCGGCCGTGTTCCCGACAGTGCAGTGCGGCCAGGACCGACCTGGCGATGCATGCCGCAGATCTTGTCCACCAGCACGGTGGGCACGTAGTGCGGCCGTCCGGAGATCTGACGGTTGAACCAGACCAGGCCGCTGGCCGTCCGGATGGCGTCGTCGTAGGCGGCGTGGGTGCCGTGGTCGCTGTCGCTACGGAAGCCCTGGCGCTGGCGGCGTCAGTGCGGGATTGACGGCGGAGACCGCCGGTTACGGCAGGGGGTCGACGAGGTAGCGCTGGATGGTGGGGGCGAGGAGTTCGGTGACGGCGTCGGCGGAGAGCGACGCGATGTCGCCGACCTGCCAGATGTAGCGGTTCATGACCATGCCGACGATCTGGGTGGCGATGAGACTGGCGCGCAGGGTGCGTTCGGCGTCGGGCAGGCTGTGGGAGACGACTGCCAGGACGAGCTCGGAGAACAACTGCCGCAGGCGCTGCATGGCGGCGGGCTCCTGAGCAGCGGTCAGGATGATGGCGCGCAGGACTTCGGCGGAGGCGGGGTCCTCCCACAGGCGGAGGTTGGCTTCCACGAACGCGCGCCCTCGCTCGTGGAGCGGTCGCTCGGCGGCCGCGGCCACTGCGGCCCCGAACTCCACGGGGGGCTGCATGACCGCTTCCAGCAGTCCGGGCTTGGTGCGGAAGTAGTAGTGCACCAAGCCGGGGTCGACGCCGGCCTCCACGGCGACCGCACGGAGCGAGGTCGCGGCGTACCCGCGCGTGGCGAATGATCTGCGGGCGGCGGCGAGGATCTTGTCCGCCTGCTCGCCGCGCTCTCCCCGGGGGCCCCGCCCGCTCACCCGCATCACCTTCCGCATCAGGTCGAAGGGGACGGCACCTGCCGCCCACCACAATTTCATCATACGCTGAAAGAGTCCGGCGACTCCCGGGCACCCGACACCCCACACGGTCGCCAGGCGCCCTCCCGCGTCCGCAGCGCGTACGCGGAACGCTCGTCGTTAGGCGGGCAGCCCTGCCAGATCGGCCATCAGGCCCATCTGGTCTTCGAAGTACTCCCGGCCGGCATCGATGGTCGCCTCCATCCGGCCGAACACCTCGAAGCTGACCAGCCCGAACAGGTGGACCCAACCCGCCAACACCCCGTCCAGCAGTTCCTCGGGCATCTCTCCGGGCTGCTGATCGATCAGCCTGCGCAGGTAGACTCGTACCACCTCCGGCAGCGGCGTGGATCGCGGGAGCGCACGGCCACCGCCCGCCTGCTGGCCGACCGGGGCGACGAGGTCCGCCTGATCACCCTACCGGTCCGCCCTCGATGCCTTCGGCTTCACCTCGGCGGCGGTCACGCGGGGATGAGTCTGGGCGTCATGGGCCACCAGGTCCGTAGGCGGCGTGAGCCGGTGTCAGATCCGGCGCAGTGAGGTGATCACGAAGGTGGGGATCACGACGGCGCCGACGATCAGGTGCATCGGGGCCGACAGGAGCTGGTCGGCCATGGTGATGCCGGCCCCGTTGTAGGGAAGGCCGCCGACGGGCGTCGGGACCGCGAGTGCGGTGATACCCGACGCCGTCGGTGAGGGCGAGCATGTACAGGAGGCTCACCAGGAGGCCGACTCCTGTGGAAACGAGACGGCCGACGCGGCTACTGCCAGGACGCGTCCAGGCTGCCTACTTTGAGGTAGGGGACGCGGAACAGGACGCTGATCGACGCGCCGTGGGGAGGGACGGCGGCCACCGCGATCGACGTGGCGCCGCCGGACAACTCGGTGACCCAGGACGCGCGCAGGCCGCCCTGCTTGGCGTAGGCGGTGCCGTCGGCCACGACCCCGATCAACGGGCCGTTGATCGGATCGGTGGCCACCGCCATCGACGTCACGTCGAGCGACCATTCGGTGACCCAGACCGCGCTCAGGCCGCCCTGCTTGGCCAAGGCGGTGCCATCGGCCACGACCCCGATCAACGGGCCGTAGATGTCATCGCTGGCCACCGCGATCGACGTGGCGCCGCCGGACACTTCGGTGACCCAGGACGCGCGCAGGCCGCCCTGCTTGGCCATGGCGGTGCCGTCGGCCACGACCCCGATCGACGGGCCGCCATCGGTGGGATCGGTGGCCACCGCGATCGACGTGGCGCCGCCGGACACTTCGGTGACCCAGACCGCGCTCAGGCCGCCCTGCTTGGCCATGGCGGTGCCGTCGGCCACGACCCCGATCAACGGGCCGTTGATGTCATCGCTGGCCACCGCGATCGACGTGGCGCCGCCGGACACTTCGGTGACCCAGTTGACCTTGCCGGGCAGCCCACCTGCGTTGCCCTGGTAGGCATACACGGTGCCGTTTACCAGGACCGACACGAGCAGGCCGTTGGTGAGGTCGCTGGCGACCGCGATCTGACTCACCCCGGTGTACGGCAGCTGGATCCGCCAGCCGGAGGAGGTGCTGACGTATGCGTTGCCGCTGGAGTAGACGTAGCCCGTCACGCCGTCGGCTACCGAACTCTGCGTCACCTGGTCGCCGAGGCCTGGCGAGAAATTGGTCGGTCTCCCCTGGTGGATGAAGCCGTAAGCGTTGGCCACGACCCCGGTCAGCGGGCCGTTGGTGGGGTCGCTGGCCACCGCGATCGACGTAGGGCCGCCGGACACTTCGGTGACCCAGCCCGCGTTCAGGGCGCCCTGAGCCGCGACGGCGGTGCCGTTTTGCACGGCAGCGATCAGTGGGCCGTTGGTGGGGTCGGTGGCCACCGAGAGCGACGTGACGCCGCCGGACAACTCGGTGACCCCCGACGAGGCCACGTCGCCTTGCTTGGCGTAGGCGGTGCCGTTTTGCACGGCAGCGATCAGTGGGCCGTTGGTGGGGTCGGTGGCCACCGCGATCGACGTGAAGCCGTTGGACCCTTGGCTGCCGGGCAGTGGGCCGCCGAACCATTCGGTAGCCCAGCCCGCGTTCAGGCCGCCTTCCTTGGCGTAGGCGGTGCCGTTTTGCACGGCACCGATCACTGCGCCGTGGAAGGGGTCGGTGGCCACCGAGAGCGACGTGACGCCGCCGGACAACTCGGTGACCCAGGACGCGCGCAGGCCGCCCTGCTTGGCGTAGGCGGTGCCGTTTTGCACGGCCGCGATCAGTGGGCCGTGGGTGGGGTCGGTGGCCACCGCGATCGACGTGACGCCACCGGACACTTCGGCGACCCAGTTGTCCTTGCCGGTCAGCCCACCTGCGTTGCCCTGGTAGGCGTACTCCGTGCCGTTGACCAGGACCGCCACGAGCGGGCCGTTGGCGGGGTCGCTGGCGACCGCGATCTGTCTCACCCCGGTGTACGGCAGCTGGATCCGCGAGCCGGAGCCCTCTTGGACCCAGGCGTTGCCGTTCGGATCCACTTCACCGACAACCGCGCCGTTGGTCGGGTCGCTGGCGACCGAAATCTGCTTCGCGGCGGGAGGGTTACCGCCGCCCACCGCCGCCACCGCGGCACCCGACGGGAGCACCGCCAGCCCAGCCGCAGCCGACACCACGGTCAGCAGGTGCGCCGTACCGGCGCGCAACCAAGGCACTGCGGGCGACCCGTTTCCAGCTCTTTCGAACATCAGTGATTCCATTCCTGATCGATGTATGGGCCGACGATCAGCCGGCCGGAAAACCTCACCGCGCACGCGTGACAGAACCTCGAAGACGACACACCAGCACCGGAAGGCCCCGGACTGGAAGGTGGCATCGGTCGGTTGTCCCGCCCCACCAAGCTGCCTGCTCCACGTGCCGTGAGCCGTTCGCCATCACGCACCCCCTCCGAAGACGCCGGCCACCACAGCCGGCGACACCATCCACCTCCATCTCCAAGCACGAACCCCGAATTCTCAAAGACCCGCCGCAGGGCGCAGCGATGCAGCCGGGCCCTCGATCCATCCCCCTCAAGCGGGGAAGCCGCCGGGGCGGGCAGCGGCGGCCCCGCTGGCTCTGCCCGCCCCGGGGTCGGCGGCCCTGACACCGTGGCGCGTCGCCGACCACGGTCGTGAAGGGGGCAAGGGATCAGTGAGGGTGCGGCGGTGGTGCATCTTTGAGCGTGCGCATGACAGACCTTCCAATTTCCTCGACTGTGGAAACTAGTTTCAGCATATGGTGAAATTAAGCCGGCCGGCAAGTGCCAGTACTGGCACGGATGGTGATGCGGCGTGAGCGGGCCGGGCCCCGAGGAACGCGGCGAGCAAGCAGGTGACGTCACCGCGGCAGAGCGCAGATCCGTCGCCACCCGCAGGGCGGACTCTTCGGGACCACGGCATCGGTGAGCACCGACTCCCCCTGATCGCCGCGCCCTTGGAACACTTATGGGCGCTGTGCCTTCAAGGTCGGTGAACCCCGCCGCCTGCCGGGGCCCGGCCCGCCGACTTCGCCGTAGCGGTGGCCGGTCACGGTGCCGATCGTCGCCGGCCGTCCCGGGGCCGGTCGGGACGGGCCGGGTCGATCTGCATCACCACTGCCTTGGGCTCGGTGAAGAACTCGCGGCTGAACGTACCGCCCTCGCGCCCGATCCCGGAGTCGCCCACGCCGCCGAAGGGGGCCCGCAGGTCCCGTACGAAGAAGCAGTTCACCCAGACCGTGCCCGCCCGGAGCGCTGCCGCGACGCGGTGGGCACGGTGCAGGTTCTCGGTGAACAGCATCGCGTTGAGCCCGTACGGCGTGTCGTTGGCGCGTTCGATCGCCTCTGCCTCGGTGGCGAAGGGGATCACGACGACGACCGGCCCGAAGATCTCCTCCCGGACGTGACGGGCCGTACGGGGCATGCCGGTGACGACGGTGGGGCGTACGGTCCAGCCCTCGCCCCGACCACCGGTGCGGAGCGTCCCGCCCTGTTCGGCGATGGTGTCCACGTAACCGGCGACCTTGGCGTGGTGCTCGGCGGAGGCCAGTGGTCCGATCTGGGTGGACGGGTGCTTGGGATCGCCTACGACCATGGCGTCCGCCGCCGCGACGAACCGCGCGAGGAACTCGTCGTACACCTCCCGCTGGACGTACAAGCGGGAGCCGGCCAGGCACACCTGGCCCGAATTGGTGTACACGGCGCGGATCGACCACTCGACGGCACCGTCCAGGTCCGCGTCGGCGAAGACGATGTTCGCTCCCTTGCCTCCGAGTTCGAGGCTGACCGGGGTGAGGTTGCGGGCGCCGGCGGCGGCGATGACGCGGCCGGTGCCGGACTCGCCGGTGAAGGTGATCCGGTCCACGGCAGGGTGCTCGGTGAGGGCTTGGCCGACCGAGTCGGGGCCGTACCCGTGGACGACGTTGAACACGCCCGGGGGCATGCCCGCTTCCAGGGCCAGCCGCGCCATGAGCGTGGCCGAGACGGGGGTGTCCTCGGCCGGCTTGAGCACCACCGTGTTGCCCCAGGCGAGGGCCGGGGCGACCTTCCAGGACTCCAGCATCATCGGGAAGTTCCACGGCGCGATCGCCGCGACGACCCCGGCCGGGTCGAAGCGCGTGTAGGCGTGGTGGCCGCTGTCCATCGGGTAGCTCTCGGAGGTGGAGAGCCTCGCGTGGTCTGCGAAGAAACGGAAGTTCGCCGCCGTGCGCGGTACGTCGTTGCCCTGGGACTGGGTGATCGGCTTGCCCATGTCCCGGGTGTCCGCCTGGGCCAGTTCCTCCGCGTTCTGCTCGATCAGGTCCGCCAGGCGGTGAAGAATCCGGCCGCGCTCCGCCGTGCCCATGCGCGGCCAGGGGCCGTCGTCGAAGGCGCGGCGAGCCGCTCTCACCGCGCGGTCGGCGTCGGCGCTGTCGCCGAGGGCGGCCTCCGCCCAGGGCTGGCGGGTGTAAGGATCGGTGGAGGAGAACGCGGCTCCCGAGAGCGAGGCCGTTTCCTCGCCGTCGATGACGTGACCGTGGAACTCCATCAGCGCGTCCCCTCCCCGGTCGTGGTCGCCGCTTCCCGCTCGGCGATGGTGACGTCACCGGCCGCCCAGTGGGTCTTCGGCAGTTCCCGGACGGCCACGCGGACGCTGCTCCGCGGTATGTCCAGAGCCTGGACCACCGCCCCGGTGAGCTCATGGATCAGCGACCGGATCTCCTCCGGGCTCCGTCCGTGGACCATCGTCACTTCGATCAGCGGCATGTCAGCCTCCCGTCAGGTGGAGCGAACCGAGGTGGGTGAAGTGCACCGCGACGGTGGTGCCGGGCGGTACGGGTACGGCATCGGTCATGCCGCCGGTGAGCACGAGCCAGCCGGGCTCGATCGCCAGGCCCCGGCGGCCGAGCTCGTTGGCGGCCAGGGCCAGGGCCTCGGCGGGATGGCCCTGGACGGCGGCACCGGTGGCGCTGTCGGCGACCTGGCCGTCGACCTCGACCAGGCAGGCTTCCATCGCCAGGTCCAGCGCCTCGGGCGCCACACCGACCGGGCCGGTGAGGAAGCGGCCGGAGGAGGCGTTGTCGGCGACCACATCGGGCAGGGTGAAACGGAAGTCGCGGTAGCGGCTGTCGATCACCTCGATGCCGCCGTGCACCGAGCCGACCGCGGCCAGGGCGGTGGCGGCGGTGACACCGGGACCGGCCAGCCGGTCCTTCATCACGAACACGATCTCCGGTTCGGCGCGCGGGTGGATCAGCCGGCCCTGCGGGACGGGAGCTCCGGTCGGCAGCAGCATGCCGTCGGTCAGCCAGGCCGTCAGGGGCGCAGCGATGCCCATCCGCTCCTGTTTGGCACGCGAGGTCAGGCCGAGCTTGATGCCCACGATGTGCTCGCCCCGGTCGAGTCGGCGGCGCAGCGTCTCGTCCTGGACCGCGTAGGCGGTGTCCAGGTCGAGTCCGGGCCACTCGTCGGTGATCGGACCGCGGTCGGTGCGGTTGTCCTCGGCCGCCAGCAGAACGGTGGCGGCGCGGGCGATGTCCCAGCTCATCGGCCGATCCCCGCCTTCTCGCGCTCTTCGGCCAGCCTCAGCGCGATGTCGATGATCATGTCCTCCTGGCCGCCGACGTATCCGGCCTCGCCGACCCGTTGGAGGATCTCGTGGGCGGGTACCCCGTAGCGTTCCGCGGCCTGTTCGGCGTGCAGCAGGAAGCTGGAGTAGACGCCCGCGTAGCCCTGCACGATCGAGGAACGGTCCATCCACGGCAGCCGGGGGATGAACGGCTTGACCACGTCCTGCGCGGCGGCCAGGGCGAGGCCGACGTCCAGGCCGGTGGGGATGCCCAGGCGTTCGAAGGTGGCCGCGAGCACCTCGGTCGGCGCGTTTCCGGCGCCGGCGCCGAGCGCGCACAGGGCACCGTCGATCTGCCGGGCACCGCCCTGGTAGGCGAGCACCGAGTTGGCGACGCCGAGGGAGAGGTTCTGGTGGCCGTGGAAGCCGACCTGGGCCTCGTGTCCGATCTCCTGCACCAGGGCTTCGACCCGGGCCTGCGCGTCGCCCAGCACCAGGGCCCCGGCCGAGTCGACGACGTAGACGCACTGGGCACCGGCATCAACCATGATCCTCGCCTGGGCGGCGAGTTCTGCCGGGCCGATGCGGTGCGAGAGCATCAGGAAGCCGACCGTCTCCATGCCCAACTCGCGCGCGGCGGCGAAGTGCTGGGCGGACGTGTCGGCCTCGGTGCAGTGGGTGGCGATCCGGGCCACATCCGCGCCGACGGCGTGGGCGCGCTTCAGGTCGGTGACCGTGCCGACGCCGGGCAGCAGCAGCACGGCGATCTTCGCCCGGGTCGCCTCGTCGACGGCAGCCTCGATCAGCCGGATCTCGTCCACGGCGGAGAAGCCGTAGTTGAAGCTGGAGCCGCCGAGGCCGTCACCGTGGGCCACCTCGATGACCTCGACGCCCGCCTGGTCGAGGGCGTGTACGACACCGCGCACCTGATTCTCGGTGAACTGGTGGCGCATGGCGTGCGAACCGTCCCTGAGGGTGGAGTCGGTGATCCGCAGCGCTCGCGGCTGCTGGGCGTTGGTGAGGGTGGTCATGAAGTCACCGCCGTGATCCGGGCTTCCGCCAGCCGCTCGCCGACGCGAGCGGCCGCGGCCGTCATGATGTCCAGGTTTCCTGCCCAGGGCGGCAGGTAGTCGCCCCGGCCGCGCACCTCGAGGAAGACGGCCACCCGGGCTCGTCCCTTCCATTCGGGGCGCGGATCGTCGAACTGGGGGTCCGCCCGCAGCGTGTAGCCCGGGACGTACGCGGCCACTTCGCCGACCATGCGCGCGACGGACTCGTTGATGGCGTCCCGGTCGGCATCCTCCGGGATGGCGCAGAACACCGTGTCGCGCATGATCATCGGCGGGTCGACCGGGTTGAGGATGATGACCGCCTTGCCCTTGCCTGCGCCGCCGACCCGCTCGATGGCGTGCGAGGTGGTCTCGGTGAACTCGTCGATGTTCGCGCGGGTTCCGGGTCCGGCGGACCGGGAGGCGATCGACGCGACGATCTCCGCGTACTCGACCGGGACCACGCGGGAGACCGCGTGCACGATCGGGAGGGTGGCCTGCCCGCCGCAGGTGATCATGTTGATGTTGGGGGCGTCCAGGTGTTCTTCCAGGTTCACCGGCGGGCAGACGAGCGGGCCGACAGCCGCCGGGGTCAGGTCGATCGCCTGGATGCCCGCTGCGGCGTAGCGCGCCGCGTTCGCGATGTGCGCCTTCGCGGAGGTCGCCTCGAACACCAGCTGCGGTGGTTCGCCGCGCGACAGCAGCCAGTCCACTCCCTCCGCGGACGTCTCCAGACCCAGGTCGCGGGCCCGGGCCAGCCCGTCAGATGCCGGGTCGACGCCGACCATGTAGCGGACCTCGACCGTCGGGCTGTGCATCAGCTTGGCGAGCAGGTCGGTGCCGATGTTGCCCGGGCCGACGATGGCCGCGGTGACCTTGCTCATGAACTCTCCTCGGTGAAGCGTGCCGTGACGCTGCCGATCCCGGCGAAGGCGGCGGTGACGGTGTCACCCGCGCCGACGGGGACGGAAGCGGTGACGGAACCCGGCAGCACGACGTGTCCCGCCTCCAGGGCCACACCGCGTGCGCCGACGGTGTTGGCCAGCCAGACCAGTGAGGTCAGCGGCGATCCGAGCACCGCGCCGCTCGCACCGGTGCCGACCAGGTCGCCGTTGCGGTGCAGCGTGCAGCCGGCGAGGCGGAGATCGACGTCCGTCAGCCGGGCCGGGGTGCTGCCGAGGACGACGCCGCCGGCGGAGGCGTTGTCCGCGACGGTGTCGACGATCCCGATGCGCCAGTCGCGGATGCGTGAGTCGATCAGTTCCAGCGCCGGCAGGACGAAGTCCACGGCCGCGGCGGCCTCCGCGACCGTGACTCCCGGTCCGGCCAGGGGACGCTTGAGCACAAAGGCGATCTCCGGCTCGACCCGCGGCTGAAGGAACCGTGAGGCCGGCACGGGGGCGTTCTCCAGCCAGAACATGTCGTCCAGCAGATGGCCGTAGTCCGGCTGGTCCACCCCCAACTGCCGCTGCATGGCGGGGGACGACAGGCCGACCTTGTGGCCCTTGATCCGCGCGCCGCCGGCGACGCGGCGGCGGACTTGCAGCAGCTGGATCTCGTAGGCGTCCGTGAGCGTCAGCCCGCGGTACGTGCCCTCGAGCGGTTCGACCGGAACCTGGCTGTGGTGAGCGGCGAGAAGAGCGTCCGCCACCTCGCTCAGGGGCGGTGCGGTCATGACGGCACCCCCTCGGCCTGCCCCGCCGGAACTGCGGCGACATCCGTCATGACGATCTCCGATCGGGTCTGTGCGGGTCTGTCGAGTGCGCCGCCTGGCACGTCCGGGCAAGCCGCGCTCTCAAACTGTGTACACTTTCGCCCAGCGAAGTCAATACTTGGTCGACCTATTGACCACGGCCGAAACTGTATGCACTGTGTTCCAGCAAGCCGCCAGCGCCAAGCTGGCCTCCCTACTTCAGCGTGCTGGCGCCACTGCTCCCGAATCATGGCGCGGCAAACAATCGATGCCTGGAGTTCGTATGTCCGTATGGAACCTGGTGACCTGCCGGGCCGAGGGGCCTAGCGCCGCGTCGTTCGTCGCCGCCACCGACGCAGAGGGACGGGTTCGACGCCACCCGGTACTGGCGCGGTATCCCGACGTGGGGGCGGCGCTGCAGGACTGGGCGGAGCTCGAGCCGGTCCTGCGCGCCTGGCGGCCCGCCGAGGGCGAACCTCTCGAATCCGTGGAGCTGTTGGCGCCTCTGCCGCGTCCGGGCAAGCTGGTCTTCGCCGGCGCCAACTACCACGACCACCTGCGGGAAATGGGTGTCGGGACGCTACCCGACGGCATGGAACCGTACTTCTTCCTGCTCCCGCCGACGGCGATCGTCGGGCCCGGAGAGGCGGTCTCCATCCCCCGTGACCCTGCGGCCCGCGTGGACTGGGAGGCCGAACTCGGCGTGGTGATCGGACGACGGGCCCACCGGCTGCCTGTGGAACGGGCGCTGGAGGCCGTCGCGGGCTACACCATCGTCAACGACGTCTCGGCGCGCGGCCTGCACGCCCGGCCGAACCCGTTGGCGCCCCCGTTCGCCTACGACTGGCTCGCGTCCAAGGGGCGCGACACCTTCACACCGATCGGCCCCGGGGTGACGCCGTCCTGGTTCGTGGCCGATCCGCAGGCGCTGCCCATCCGGCTGTGGCGCAACGGCGTACTGGAACAGGACGGGAACACCAAGGACATGATCTTCACCGTGGCGCAGCTCGTCTCGGCCGCAAGTGCGCTGATGACGCTGGAGCCGGGCGACGTGATCGCCACCGGTACGCCGGCCGGTGTCGGGGCAGCCAAGGGCCTGGCTCTCCAGGACGGCGACCGGCTGCGCATCCGGATCGAACCGCTCGGCGAGCTCGGCAACGACGTGCGGCAGGCCGAACCGCTTCTCGCCTCCGCGCCCTCGAACACCGTGGAGCAGGGATGACCTCCAGCATGGGCCCGAGCCGCGCAGCCGACGCCGCGGACTTCGCACCGCTCTTCGCGCCGCTGCGCCTCGGCGGGCGTACGGCCCGCAACCGGATCGTGCACGCGCCGATGTCCGTCGGCTACGCCAACCCGGACGGTACCGTGACCGATCGCGAGATCGAGCACTACGCCCGTCGTGCCCAGGGCGGCGCCGGAGTGGTGATCACCGAGAACTTCGCGATCAGCGTCGCGGGCCGGCAGATGCCGCTGCAGACGCTGGTGAGCGACGAGGATCAGCTGCCCGGGTTGAGGCGGCTGGCCTCCGAGATCCGCAGGCACGGCGCCCTGGCGATCGTGCAGATCGTGCACGCCGGCAGGTACGCGGGGCCCTGGGAGGAGTACGGGTGCCGCCCCCGCCTCGCTCCGTCGGCAGTCTCCTTCGAGCTGACGCCGGGCCGGGTGGTGACCCCGCAGGAGATCGCGCCGGAGGAGATCGAGGAGACCGTCGACGCCTTCGTGCGGGCCGCGAGGCTGTGCGAGCGCGCCGGGTTCGACGGTGTGGACATCCACGCGGCGCAGGGCTTCCTGCTCTCCGGCTTCCTCTCGCCGCGCACCAACCGGCGCACCGACCAGTGGGGCGGCGACTTCGAGGGGCGCACCCGGCTCGTGCTGGAGGTGGTGCGCCGGGTCACCGCGAGCACCGGTGGGGATTTCGCGGTCGGAGTGCACCTGCTCAGCGACGAGCGCGTGGAGGGCGGGTGGAGCCTGGGGGACGCCGTGCGGCTCGCTCCGCTGCTGGAGGACGAAGGGGCCGCCTTCCTGTTCGCGATCCCCGCCACGTTCGAGACCATGCGTCTTCCGCGCAATGCGGACGTACTCGGGGAGCCGGGCTACTCGGTGCACGACTCGGAGGCACTGCAGCGTGCGGTGCGGATCCCCGTGGTGGCCAACGGCGGTCTGGGCGATCCCCGGGAGGCGGCGCGGGTCCTCCGGGCGCGGCAGGCGCAGGCGGTGGGCCTGGCCCGGCCGCTCTTCGTGGATCCCGACTGGCCTCGCAAGGTGGCGGCCGGCGCCGCCGACACCCTGCGCACCTGCCGCTGCGAGACGTCGCTGTGCCTGCGCACCCAGTTGACCGGCTCGCTCTGCGAGCGCTGGCCGGACAGTGCTCGGGCGCGCGGCTACCTCGGCTACGACGAGAGGACCACGCCGTGATCACCCTGACCGACATCGCCTACGTGCGCTCGGGCGTCGAAGACCTGGAAGGCGCCGTCCGGTTCGCCAGTGACATCGTCGGCCTCGAAGTGGTCGATTCCGACAAGCCAGGGGTGGCGCATCTGCGGGCCGACCCCCGGGGTCACTGCCTCACCTTCGTCCAGGGGCGCTCCGGCGTCATCGCCTCCGGCTTCACCGTCGCCGGGCGCGACGCCCTGGCGGCCGCGGAGAGCGAACTGGAGAAGCAGGGCCTGCGGGTCGAACGCGGCGATCCGGCGGGGGCACGCTCCCGCGGGGTCTCGGAGTACATCGCCTTCGACGACCCCTTCGGCAACCGCATAGAACTGGCCGCGGCGCAGTACCGTTCCGCCGAACCGTTGCGGCACACCCGCGACGCCGGGATCACCGAGTTCGGGCACCTGTGCCTGGACGCGCCGGATGTGCACGAGGCCCACCGGTTCTGGTCCACGACGTTCAATGCGCGCGTGTCGGACTGGGTCGGCGACCGCGCTTGCCTGATGCGCATCGACCCCGTCCATCACAAGCTCGCCGTGTTCCGGGGCGAGGAGGCCGGCCTGTGTCACATCAACTTCCAGGTCGACTCGCTCGATGCGCTCATGCGCAACTGGCACTTCCTGACCGACCGGGGCGTGGAGATCGTCATGGGGCCGGGACGGCACCCCACGTCCGGCTCGGTGTTCCTCTACTTCCGCGGCCCCGAGAACCTCACCTACGAGTACGCGGTCGGCGGGCGACTCATCGAGGCCGACACGGCGTGGATCCCGCGCGTGTTCGACCCCGAGCTGCCCTCGTCCCTCGACACGTGGCGCGGTCGGGTGGCGCCCACGACCCGGCAGCGCCAGCTGCCCCGCACGGCGCACCCCGCCGCGTCGTAGCCGCCCGGCCCCACGGGCGGCCCCTCTGCCAGGTCGGCACCACTGCCGACCCGTACCCAATCCCCACCAGCCCGGCGACACCGCCGGCGAAGGAGAACCGATGATCTTCGTGACCCATGTCCTGCCCGTCAACGAGCCCGGCGAGCCCCGGCTGGACCGTGCCGCGGTGTGGGAGGGACTCGTGCTCAAGGCCAACAACGCCCTGCCGTTCGTCCCCTCGATGAGCCACTGCACCGTCGTCGAGCGCTACGACGACACCTGCTTCGACCGCGACATCCGCTACCGGGAGGTCGACTTCCGTGAGCGGATCACGCTCGAGGAGCCGCACCGCGTGGTGTTCACCCGGCTGTCGGGCCCGGTGCTCGGCACCATCGCCAACGAGATCGAGGGCGACGACCACGACCTGCGGCTCCGCTTCACCTTCGCCCTGGTCCAGTCCGGCGTCCCCGGCGGCTCCGAGGTCGAGGCGACCATCGCCGCGACGATGACCGGTGACTACCTCCAGGCCATCACCGCGACCCTCGACGCCATGCGTCGCTGTGCCGTGGCCGACGTCGCCTGACCTCACGCGAACCGCGGAACCCACCGACGAAAGGAACAGAGATGACCGACACGCCCGACTGGATCGGCTGGACCGAGTCCTTCTACACCGACGTCGACGCGCAGTCGATCGACCGCGTCCTCGACCGCTTCGCCCCCGACGGGGAGCTGGTGTTCGGTAACAATCCGCCGGCGGTCGGGCGTGTCGCGATACGTGAAGCAATGGACGGCCTGCACGCCGCACTCGCTGGAATACGACACGAGTGGCGCAACTGCTGGCAGGTGGACGACCGGGGAACCGTGCTGCTCGAAGCCCGCGTCCACTACCTCACACGCGGCGGCACCGAGCTGACGCTCCCCTGTGTCACGGTCATCGCCCGCGCCCCCTCGGGAGCGATCACCTCGCTGCGGATCCACCTCGACGCCTCTCCGCTCTTCGCGGCACTCGCCGCCGAGGCGGCCATTGCACCCGAGGCCGTCGGGGGGCTCGCGATATGAGTCGGCGGACGACCGTCGATCCATACGCCGGCACCCTGCCCGCGGAGGTGGCCGTCGCGGCACGCACCCTCGCGGCACTGGGGCTGGTCTCGGCGTTCGGGCATGTGTCGGCACGGCACGGCGACCACATGCTGATCACGCCCCCGGCCGACCTCGCCGACGCCTGCACCGACACACTCCTGAGCATCCCGCTGGACACGGAGGCGTTGCCGGCGGGCGCGCCGGGCGAGGCGTGGGCGCACCTGGCCGTCTACCGGGCGCGACCCGACGTAGGGGCCGTCGCCCGCGCCACCCCCGAATCCGCCTTCGCAGTCGGGGGGACGGCGTCCGGCACCATCCCGCCGCTGCACGGGCAGGGCGCATTGCTCGGAGAAGCGGTACCCGTCCACGACGACGCGCGGCTCATGCGCTCGGCCGACATCGCCGAAGGTTCCGCCCGCACGCTGGGCCACGCCGACGCGGTCGTCCTGCGCGGCAACGGCGCCCTCACCACGGGCGGCACCCCCGGGCACGCCGTCGCCCGCATGTGGCTGCTCGACACCACCTGCCGACTGCACCTCGCGGCCCGGCGGGCAGGGGCGATCCACAGCCTCACCGGCGAGGAGATCACGGCTTGGCGGGCCGCCGGCCCGCCCCTGCTCGACCGGCTCTGGGCACACCTGCGGAGCCTCGGCGGCCCATCACCACGGTGACCGACGAGGACTTCCGGACCCCACACGAACGACGAAGGAAAGCACCATGCTGCACGTCAGCGGACTCCTCCACTACGGCCTGCAACTGCCCGATCTGGCCGAAGGAAGGGACTTCTACACCGACTTCGGATTGACCGTCGACGAACGCGACGACCGGTTGGTCGTGCGCTGCGACGGTCGGGACCAGGACCAGACCCTGCTCGTCGAGGGACACGACAAGCGTCTGCACCACGTCGCCTTCGCGGCGCCCGACGGCTCCCTGCCAGAACTGCAGCGTCACCTGGAGTCTCTCGGTATCCCCCTGCGGGACGCTCCGCCCGGCGGTCCCGAGGGCGGACTGTGGTTCCGCGACCCGGACGGCACCGCGGTCAACGTGCGCGAGCAGCAACTCGCCGCGCCCCGCGCGGTCGCACCCGCCAAGCAGAACGTGCCCGGTGACTACCGGCGCGTGGACGAGCCCAGCTGGCTCAAGGCGGACGCGGTGCCGCGCCCCCGGCGGCTGGGACACATGCTGGTCTTCTCCTCGGACGTGAACCGCTCACAGGACTTCTACGAGCGCGCCCTCGGCCTCCGGGTGTCCGACCGGATCACCGGCAAGGTCGTCTTCATGAACCCCGGCCCCGGCGACCACCACGTCTTCGGTTTCATCCAGAGCAGCCATCCGGGCCTGCACCACTCCAGCTGGGAGGTCGCGGGCGTCGACGAACTGGCCATGGGCGCCCGGGTCATGGCGGACAAGGGCCACACCGTCGGCTGGGGTCTGGGCAGGCACACCTTGGGCTCCAACCTGTTCCACTACGTCCAGGACCCCTGGGGCAGCTGGATCGAGTACTTCTCCGACATCGACCAGATCACCGACGACTGGCAGGCACAGGACTGGGACGTCCCGCCCGCGGTGTGGTGCCCGCTGATGCCGGAGCAGTTCCTGCGGAACGCCGAGCCGAAGCCGTAGGAGACGCCTCGGCGTCATCGGTCCTGACACCTGGGAGCAGGCGACCCGACCGATGGCGCCGAGCCCACCTTCGACACGTTCCCCGCGGCCGCCGGATGACGGACCGCGAATCACACAAGAGGAAGAAATGAAGCAAGAGCTGACTTCGGACCAGGCATCGCGATACATCGAGGCTTCGCCCGAGGTGTTGTACGCCCTGGTCTCCGACGTCACCCGGACCCCGGAGTACTCGCCGGAGGTCGTTCGGTGCACGTGGATCGACGGGGCAACCGGCCCGGTGGTGGGCGCGCGGTTCAAGGCGATCAACCACGCCGGGCGCGTTCCCGACTGGCCGAACAAGCCCGTCGTCACCGTGGCCGAACCGGGCCGGAGTTTCGCGTTCGAACGCACCGAGGTCGGCGCCGGCACGATCGAGTGGCGTTACCAGTTCGAACCGCAGGGCACCGGAACGCTGGTCACCGAGTCCTACACGGTGCTCAAGAAGGTCAGAATGTTCGGCTGGTTCATCATCGACACCCTCGCCGGGCTGAAGGACCGCCGAAGCGACCTCCAGCGCGGCATGACCACGAGCCTCGAACGCATAGCTGCCATCGTCGAGAACAAGCGGCACGACCGATCGGTCTGACGCGAACCCTGCCGGATGCACGCATCTCCCATGACGGTCCGCCGGTACGTCCGGCGGGCCGTTGCGGCTCGTCGGAGCGAAAGTGCGACAGTGCGACAGTGCGACAGTGCGACAGTGCGACAGTGCGACAGTGAACGAGACACCGTCCACACTGGTCACCCGTCTCCGCCGGGTGAGGTCAGGAACGTTCGTCGGGTCCCAACGGCCCGGTCCCCCGCCCCTGCCCCGGGCCCCAGGGCGACGGACCGGCGCCGACCAGAGCCATCGCCCTGGGCACGGCCTGCGGCCTGTAGCCGGGGGCCTGCTGCCCGAGCACGTTCAACGCGGTCCGCTCCAAGTGATGGGCCAGGCGGGACACCGCGGCGTCACGGTCTCCGGCGATCACCGCTTCCAGGATCGCGGGATGCTCGGTATCACCCGCCCGGGGCCAGCTCTCTGGGTCGAGCTGCTGGGTGATGCGGATGTAGCGCACGCTGCGGTCGGCCAGGGCCTCCAGCTGGCGCAGCAGAGGCTCGCCCGCCCCGGCGGTGAGAAGGCGGTGGTACTCGCGGTGCGCGACGAACCAACCCTCGCCGTCCTTCGCGCGGGCGGCCCGGTGCATCGCCGCCAGCTGCGCCTCGGCCTCTCGTTCAACCCGGCTGCCGAAGCCGTCCAGCGTCATGGTGAGGGCCAGGCACTCCAACGTGATGCGCATCGCGTAGTCGGCGTCCAACCCGCTCGGGTCCAGACCCGCCACCCGCATCCGCTGGTTGGGTTCGGCCTCGACGAACCCCTCCTCCTGGAGCATGCGCAACGCCTCCCGCACCGGAGTGCGGCTCACCCCCAGCTGACGCGCGAGCGCCACCTGTGACAGTACGGTGCCCGGCGCCAGCCGACCGTCGAGGATGCACTCCCGCAGCAGGGCGTGGAGCGGTCCGACCGACTGCCGGACGCCGGTCAGGTTCAGCGGCTCGATGCCGTCGATGACGATGATCGGTTGAGGCATGCCCTCCATTATGGCGTATCTGCATACACATTGAGTCGCGGCCGGGCGACGGTGCGGCCGGTTTCGGGCCGGCAACGCGGCGGGGCCACCCCGGAGTCCCCGGCCTCCGGGTTCGCCAGCCGGACGGCCGGAGAACCCGGAGCTTCCGCAGCAGCCGGTGGGAGCATCACGTGTTCCAGGACAGGCGAGCACCGCGCGGTACTACCCGTCTCGATCACCGGGACCGCGAGCGCTCATAGCGCTCTTCCGTCGGCGTCCGTGCGCTGCCCGGTCCGGCGCGCGACGGGCAGTGAGGCGTGCGCCGGCGCGTCCGGGTCACCGGCGGGTCGCAGGGCGGCGAGCTCCTTGCGCAGGACGGGGATGACCTCCTCGCCGAGCAGGTCGAGCGTTTCCAGGACGACCTTCAGCGGCATGCCGCCGCCGTCGAGGTGGAAGAGCTGGCGACTGTAGTCTCCGTAGTGCTCCCGGAAGGTCAGCGTCTTGTCGATGACCTGCTGCGGACTTCCCACGGTGAGCGACGTTCGCTCCATGTAGTCCTCCACCGTCGATCCGTAGCCGGCCAACGGAGAGTTGTCGAAGTAAGGGCGGTAATCGCGCACGGCGTCCTGGGAGTTGCGGCGCACGAAGACCATTCCGCCGACGCCGACGATCGCCTGCCCCTCGGTGCCGTGCCCGTAGTGGGCATACCGCTCGCGGTAGATGGAGACCAGGCGGCGGAAGTGGTCCTTGGGCGCGAAGAGGTTGTTGACGAAGAAGCCATCGCCGTAGCGGGCGGCCTGTTCGGCGATTTCGGGGCTGCGCACGGAGCCGTGCCAGACGAACGGCGGTGTTCCACCGAGCGGCCTCGGCACTGAGGTGAAGGACTGCAACGGAGTACGGAAGCGGCCTGTCCAGTCGACGAGTTCCTCACGCCAGAGCCGGTGCAGCAGCGCGTAGTTCTCGATGGCGAGCGGGATGCCCTCGCGCACGTCCTTGCCGAACCAGGGATAGACGGGACCGGCGTTGCCCCGCCCCAGCATGAGGTCGACGCGGCCGTCGGCGAGGTGCTGGAGGACGGCGTAGTCCTCGGCGACCTTCACCGGGTCGTTGGTGGTGATCAGAGTCGTCGCGGTGGACAGGAGGATGCTGCTGGTCCTCGCGGCGATGTACGACAAGAGGGTGGTCGGCGAGGACGAAACGAACGGCGGGCTGTGGTGCTCACCCGTCGCGAAGACGTCGAACCCGACCTCTTCGGCCTTGACCGCGATCGCGGCCATCGCTTTCAGCCGCTCCTGCTCAGTGGGAGGCCGGCCGGTGGCGGGGTCGGGGGTGACGTCGCCTATGGAGAACGTACCGAACTGCATCGAAAGCTCCGAACATGGGAGGGAAGGGGAAGTCAGCGGAGTGACGGACGGCTGTTGCCGCTGCTCTCCACTCCGCGTCGCCATTGCCTGCGGCACGAGCTACCTGACGAACGGCAGGATCCTTCCGCCGCGCCAACCGTCCTGGGGTTGGAGGAGTTCGGCCAGGATCTGGGCCGTGGAAGTGATGGCAGCTCCCGCCCTGGCCATGCGGCGCACGGCGAAGTCCTGCCCAGCCTTCGACGGGGGACCGCCCGCGTCGGCGACGACCGCGACCTCGTACCCCAGGCGCAGTGCCGTCAGGGTGAAGTGGACGATCCACACGTCGCGGCCGACGCCGGCGATGATCAGCTTCTTCCTGCCGGTCTCCCCCACGACGGAGGCGAAGTCCTCGTCCACGGAACGGACACCGGCAAGACGGCCGATGCGCGCCAATTCGCCCTCCGGGCGATCCTCCCGCGCTGCGACCGACCGCGGGCCCGGGAGGTACGCGCCCGTGGAATAGGCGAAGAACAGGGGGATGCCGTTCGCCCTGGCGGTCCTGGCGAGAGCCAGGGCGTTGGCCGCCATCCGGTCAGAAGGGATGGTGCGGATCCACCCAACGGCGCCCACCTGGTGGTCGATGAGCAGCACCGCCGTGTCGGCGGCGGTGAAGGACGGTGCGGACACGAATAGACCTCTCTGCCGAGCCGGGCAGGCGCACGGAGGGGCGCGGCCGACTCGAAATTATTTGCCGACCAATTATCACACACTCGGGACGCCTGGATTGGCCGCCAAAATGCCCCGAAATCACGCCATATCCGCACCAGGATCCGATCGCATCTGGCCTCATCTCACGACATGCGGATTCAATTGGCCAACCAAACACATCCGGGTGAGATGATGTGTCGACCAACGACCCGCCTGCCATTCATGGAGGATCGACCACCATGCCGCCAGCGTCCGAATCGGCCCGGAACAGGGACGACGCGGTACCGACCGTCGCCGACGCTCCGATGAGCGAAGCGCTCTTCCGCGCGGCCCGCATGCACCGGATCACGGCGGCCAACCTGCTGCGTGAAACGGGCCTGTACCCCGGGCAGGAGGTGCTGATGATGCAGCTCTGGGCACAGGGGGAACAGCGCCAGGCCGACCTGATCAAGACACTTGCCCTGGATCCCTCCACCGTCACCAAGATGTTGCAGCGCCTGGAACAGTCCGGATTCGTCACCCGCAGCCCCTCCCCGCACGACCGGCGGGCAGTCGTGGTGAAGCCCACCCGGGCCGGCCAGGCCCTGCGAGACCGAGTCCAACAGGCCTGGCGGGATCTTGAGGCGATCACCGCCGCGGGGTTCACACAGGGCGAGTACGCACAGGCCATGCTCGTACTGGCCAGAATCGAGGCCAACCTCGACCGCACACCGCCCGAGACCGGCGCGCTGTCGGCTACGTCGTAACCGCGGCGCCGGCCCCGGGTCGGTCACCGTCTCACGGCGCAGGGGTGGGATTGCCGAAACGGGCGGGAGGCGACGAACGTCCGGAGACGACGGACAGGCCGACCGCGTGGGTCCGTGGCCCGTTGCCGCGGTCGACGCCCAGACTGTTGGCAACGGTCCACGGCAGTGCCGCGGCCAGGACGGCGCCACCAATCGCGAATGCGGCGCGGCGCAGGTGCGGGGTGGCCGAACGGATGGACCTGGTGGTCATCAGAGCGCTCCGGCATGAGTGAAGAACGGTTGTGTCGGTTGGGTGGCCCGTCCGGGCGGCGCGGCGCACAGTCGAGAGTTCGGTGGGGGTGGCCTGCCCTGGTCCGGTCGCCGCCGAGGCACCCTCTGGGCGAGAGTGGGGCGGCGCCTTCATTTCCCTCCGAGAACCGGAAGGAGAAGGCGTGAGCCGGAATGCACCGTGTTGACGCCGGCGATGCCGACGGGGGCATGGCTGAACAGCATCATGGGCCGGAAATCCTTACGGGTGTCGTCGCTGGTGAGGATCAGCCGGATGCGGTGCCCCCGGCGGAACCGGCGGGCATTGGCGACCAGCGGGACGCGGTAGTCGACCGGCTCCCCGACGGGGACGGGGTCCCGGGTCCTCATCGGAAGGACGGGCCGGCCCACCTCGCTCGCCGCCTCGTCGACGTGGCGCATGCTGGCACGCAGCCAGCCCTGGGTGATGTCGGTTGCCTTGCCGTCCGGATCGACGTCCTGCAGGAGCAGGATCCATCCCGTGTCGTCCCCGCTACTGGTGGCGGTCAGCCGCAGTTCGGGGTAGCCGACCATGTCGAGGTCACCGGGCAGGGGGGCGCTCGTCCAGGTCAGCCGTCCGGGCATGGAGTCGGCGCCGTCGGTGGCGTAGCTGCGCTTGCCCGGCATCTCGTCGACCGCCAGCGAGCCGTCGAAGTTGAGGGCCAGGGCCATGTGCGCGGCCGGCGGCGGCCAGGCGTCGGCGGTACGCCACTGGTCGGCCCCGGGCAGCCAGTACCGGATGACAGGGCCTTCGAGGATGCCCGTGTCCTGCCCCTTGAGCCAGTGGTCGAACCAGGCGAGGGCCTCGATGTGCATGCTCTCCCACGGCCAGGGCAGGCTGTCGTCCCCGAGCATGGCCATGCGCACGTGGGGATTGTCGGCGAGCGCATCCCAGGCTTCGAAGAGACCGGGCAGGTGGAGAGCGACGTTGGACCACTCGCCGCCGAGGTAGACCGGGATGTCGACGGCGGCGAGCCGTCGGGTCAGGTCACGCTCGTCCCACCACGCGTCCCGTACTGGGTGCTCGGTGGCCACCGCCCTCAGCAGGTCGTTCCACGGGTGGGCGGCGCGGCGGAAGTGGGTGATCAGCTCCAGTGCGCGGGTCGCCTGGACGGGATCGGTGCGGTGGAACCGGCGGTGGACGGCGGGAATGGCGAGGATCCTGCGCAGGAGACGGGACAGACCCCTGCGGTAGAGGCGGTCGCCATGGGCGGACAGGACGCCCAGCGCGTGGAACCAGGTGGTGACGAAAGCCGCGCTCATCAGGCCGTTGTGGTAGGTGGCCTCCCAGCCCTGGACGGTGACGTTGAAGGGGAACAGCGCCTTGAGGTGAGGCGGGCGCTGGGTGGCCGCCTCCATCTGGGTCATGGCGTAGTAGCTGAGGCCGATCATGCCCACGTTCCCGTTGCACCACGGTTGCCCGGCGACCCACTCGACCAGGTCGAACAGGTCGTTGCGCTCCTGCTCGTCGAAGAAGGTGTACGTCCCGTCCGAGCCCACCGTGCCGCGGAGGTTCGCGATGACGTGGGCGTAGCCGCGCGGCACCCAGAAGTCGCTGGCGCCGGCCTCGATGATGGATGCAGGAGCGCCCAGGTCCTGGAGCTGACGGGGATACGGGGCCGCCGCGATCAGCGCCGGGAACCTGCCGTCCGCGTCGGGGCGGTGGACGTCGGCGAGGAGCCGGGTGCCGTCGCGCATCGGGACGGGCACGTTGTCCTCGCGGGTCGTCCCATGAAGAGCTGTGGACAGGTTGCGGTACTGGCGGCCCGTGGTCTGCGGCCCGTTCAGCTGACGCTGACCGGGCTCCACTCCCGCTGCCTTGAACCGAGCCATGGCGCCTCATTTCCACGCATAGGGAAATTATTGGCGCCCACGGTACGCGCGCCACCCCGTCACGGCAAGAAGCATTTCCACACACAGGGAAATTAAGTCGCGTTCGCAGCCACACCGCCGAAGATGCCCACTGAAGGCACCCCCGGGGAGGCGACGTCCGGCGCGGGGCGCAGCAGGCGTCCAGCACATCCGGCACCGGGCAACGGCCATCCGGTCCAGCCGCAGCACGGCACCCGTGCGGCGCCGCCCGCGAACCAAGCAGCCGAAAGGCACGACTCCGCCCGCGCCGGCGCGAAGCGCGGGTATGCACCCCCCAAGGTCGAGCGGACCCGCTTCACCCGGCCGGCTTGCGACGCCCCCTTGCACAGGGCCGCCCGGGCAACCACCTCCGGTCAGATCCCCTTCGAGGCGTCGCCGCCCAGGGTGCCGGTGAGGTAGTGCTGCACGACCGGCCCGATCAGCCGGACCACCCGCTCCCCGGGCACGTCGGCGATGCGGTCGATTGCCCAGACATACCGAGCCATGGCCAGACCCACGAGCTGCGTGGAGACCAGGTCCGCGCGCAGGCGCGCCGCTCCGTCGGGAAGGCTCGCCGACACCGCCTGCAGAGCGAGGTCCGAGAAGACCTCGCGGAGGCGCTCCATCGCGAACGGTTCATGGCTTGCGGCGAGGATGATCGAACTGAGGATCTCCGCATTGGCCTGATCGTCCCACATGCACAGCGCCGCCTCCACGAAGGCCTGCCCGCGCTCCCCCAGTGGCGCCTCGGCGGCCTCGGCGATTCCCTCCCCGAAGGCCTCGGGCGGCTCCAACGCCGCCTTCAGCAGCCCCATCCTGCTGGAGAAGTAGTAGTTCACCAGGGTGGGGTCCACATCGGCGGCGCGCGCCACGGCTCGCAACGATGTCCCGCCGAAGCCCCGTTCGGCGAAGGATCTGCGCGCTGCCGCAAGGATGCGGTCGGCCTGCTCGCCAGGCTCTCCCCGGGGCCCCCTTCCCGGTCGTGCCGCCATGCCCCACACCCCCTTCGCCATGTCCGCACTCGCCCGCTTGCGCGCCGCCGCGGCTTGCCGCGAGCTCGAACAGTTTCACCATACAGTGAAATTGAGGCCGTCCATCTTGCTGCCGTCGACCAGTGCGGCGACCCTCCGCCCCGATCGACGCCGACAGCCCTTGCCACCCGCGACAGTTTCACCATACGCTGAAATAGTTTCAACGGCTGATGAAACTGTGCTCATGCCTGTGCTCAAGGCGAGTGAACCCCGGTTTCACAGGTGGCGGGGCCCCAATCCACCGCCCGCCGACCGCCACCCTCACCCCGTCCTGCCCGTCATCCCCTGAGGTTGGCCCTTCGAACGGAGCAGTCACCGTGTCCGCCGCATCGCCCCCACCAAGACCATCCGCCCATTCCTCAACGAGCGCCCCGGACCGGCTGGCACGCGCCATTGCCGTCGCCGTCGGTCTCCTCGCGAACCTCCTGTACATGCTCGTCCTCACCGGCGGCTTCGGATACAACCTGAAGACGCCCGCGGTGTTCGGCCTGCCGGCCCAGTCCGTCCTGGTCAGCCTGGTCAGCGCATCCTCGATCGTCCCGACGTTGCTCGGCTGGGCACTGCTGGAACTGCTGGAACGGTTCGCCCCCCAGCGGGCCACCGTCATCTGGACGGTGCTCGCGGTACTGACGCTCGCCGGCAGCCTTCCCTACAACGGGGCCGGAATCAGCGTGGCCGACCAGTTCCTGCTGGCCCTGATGCACCTGATCGTCGGCGCGGTCGTGATCCCGACGTTCGTGATCACGTCAGCGCACCGATCCTGACACCGGACCCAGACCGATCGAGGACTCCCCGGCCCACCCCCTCCGGGCTCCGCAGGCCGCTGTACCCGTCCCCGGTCCGAGGGGTCGCACCTCCCCCGCCCCGGAGACGGCCGTGACCACGGCCCATGTGCCCGGCCGGACGAGCAGCAGAGCAGTCAGGCCCGTTCTGGCCGCTCCCTGCCCGGCCGGCTCATCGGCGGACCGCCCTCGCTGACCGACGCCACATCCCACTTGACCAACCACCGTCCAGCCGGACTCCGAGGAACCACGATGACGAACCTGGCCACCTTGCTGACCAGCTCAGCGTCCACCCACGGCCACCGAATCGCCGTGCGGCACGAGAACACCGCACTGACCTACGCCCAGCTCGACGACCTGAGCGCCCGAACCGCCGCCCTGCTGCAGGCCCGCGGCGTCCGCCCGGGCGACCGGGTCGCCCTGTCCTTGCCCAACGTGCCGCTCTTTCCCGTGGTCTACTACGGCATCCTCCGCGCGGGCGCCGTCGTCGTGCCGACGAACCCGCTGCTCAAGGCCGACGAGATCACCCACGTCCTGCGCGACTGCGGTGCCCGGCTTCTGCTGGCATCACCGATGGCGGCAGCCGAGGCCGCCGTTGCGGCCAGGACCACCGGAACCGGACTCCTGGTCGTCGATCCGGCCGAGTTCGAGGCACGGCTCGGCCACACCGACCCGCGGCCCGCCGTCGCCGACACGAAGGACTCCGATCTCGCGGTGATCCTCTACACGTCGGGCACCACCGGCACGCCCAAGGGCGCCGAACTGACGCACCGCAACCTTCTCGGCAACGCCACCACCGCCATGGAGACGCTGTTCCACGTCGGCCCCGACGACGTGCTCTTCGGCGGCCTGCCGCTGTTCCACGCCTTCGGCCAGACGTGCGCCCTCAACACGGCCGTGGCCGCCGGCGCCACACTGACCCTCCTCACCCGGTTCGATCCGGCGGCGGCACTGGCGATCATCAGAAGGGACGCCGTCAGCATCTTCTTCGGCGTCCCGACGATGTACGCGGCACTGCTGCACGCGGAGCTTCCCGACGGATTCGAGGCCACCCGCCTGCGCCTGGCCGTCTCCGGCGGCGCAGCGCTCCCGGTCGAGGTGCTGCACGGCTTCGAGGAGCGCTTCGGCGTCGACGTGCTGGAGGGCTACGGCTTGTCCGAGACGTCCCCGGTGGCCGCCTTCAACCCGCCGGACCGCCCCCGCAAGCCCGGCTCCATCGGCCTGCCCGTCCGCGGCGTCGAACTGCGCCTGGTGAGACGGGACGGCACGAGGGCCGCGCCCGGCGAGATCGGCGAGATCGCGATCCGCGGCGAGAACGTCATGGTCGGCTACCACAACCAGCCGCACGCCACCGCTGATGCGATCCGCGACGGCTGGTTCCACACCGGCGACCTCGCGCGGGTCGACGAGGACGGCTACTACTTCATCGTCGACCGCACGAAGGACCTGATCATCCGCGGCGGCTACAACGTCTACCCCCGCGAGGTCGAGGAGGTCCTGTACCGGCACCCGGCGGTCGCCGAGGCCGCCGTCGTCGGCGTGCCGGACCGACTGCTCGGACAGGAGGTCGCCGCAGCGGTCGTCCTCAAACCCGGGGCACGCGCCACCGCCGAGGAGATCCGCGACCACGTGAAGGCCCGCGTGGCCGCCTACAAGTACCCCCGGGTGGTCACGCTCACCGACGCCCTCCCCAAGGGGCCGACCGGCAAGATCCTCAAGCGTGAGATCGTCGTGGCACCGCTCGAGTCGTGACCCGGGTCCGCTCCGCCCCGGCACCGGCTCCCGGGGCGGCGTGGGGCCGAGCAGCAGGCGCCGACGGTCGCGCAGCCGACGGCGATGCCGGCGCACCTCCGCCGTCGGCTGCCTTGCGGTCCCCCACCGGCCGGATGATGCTGGATGGTGCGCCATGAGGCAGGAGGGCCAGGTGCACCGCCATGGAACGATCCGGCGAGCGGCCCGACCGACGCTCGTGTTCACCGGGCACGACTCCCGCGGACATCTCGGTCGCGGTCGCCGTGACGGACGGGGGAGGACGCGTGGCGTACTGGAGCGCCGAAGCGCAGGCCCTTCTCGGATACTCGTCAACGCAGATCATCGGCACGCCCTTGGCCGACCTTCTCTCCCCCGACGAGCCGACTCTGCGGCACCGTGACGGGCGCCTGCTCGACGTCCGGACCCACCTGTTTCCCCTGCCCGATGCAGGAAAGCAGGAGGCTGTGCTGGTGGTGTTCTCCCCCTGCCCGGCTGCACCGACTCCGGCGAACGACAGGCTCGCGCTATGGGCGTTCGACCAGATGTCGAGAGTTCTCGCCATCTACGACCGTGACGGGCGGGCACTCACGGCGAACGAGGCCACCAAGCGGGTGGTCGGCCTCCCCGAGACGGAGATCCCCGGACGGCGGCTCACCGAGTTCCTGCCAGGTCCCGCATTCGAGGAGGCCGAACGGCGGATCCTGCGGGTGAGCCGGACCGGCGAGCCCGAGTACACGGAGCTCTTCGTCAGGTTGCCGCAGGAGGAGAAGGCTCACGCCTGGGCCGTCGACATCTTCCCGCTCAAGGATGCGGACGGCCGGGTCCGGGCGGTGGGCCTGGCCGCGGACGACCACACCGAGCAGTACAACACGCGCGAGCGGCTCGCCCTGCTGAGCGAGGCCAGGACCCGCATGGGAACGAGCCTCGACGTGGCGGGCAGTGCCAAGGAGCTCGTCGACGTCCTGGTACCCCGCTTTGCGGACTTCGCCGCCGTCGACCTGCTCGACGTCGTCCTGCGCGGCGCGCTACCGCCTCCCGGTTCGCCGATCGGGCCGGCGACCCTGCGGCGCGCGGCCCAGGGATGCTCTCGCCGGCTCCCGCCCGGCGCCCTGCTCGATGCCGACGAGGTGCGCACGCCTCCGCCGTCCTCTCCCCTCGCCCGCTGCCTGGCCGACGGCCGTCCGAAGCTGTCGGACTTCACGGACCCCGAGATCGTCCAGTGGCTGGCCGAGGACCCGCCCCACGCGGCCCATGCCGACGCGTTCGGGGCGCGCTCCATGATCGCGGTGCCGATCAGGGCCCGGGGCACGGTCCTGGGTACGGTCCTGCTGCTCAGGTACGCAACCGCTCCCGACCCTTTCGGCCCCGACGACCTGACCGTCACCGAGGACCTGGTGACCCGGGCCGCGATCTGCCTGGACAACGCGCGCCGCTTCACCCGCGAGCGCGGCATCGCCCTGGCTCTGCAACGCTCCCTGCTACCCCGGGAACCGACAGTCCACCCAGCCGCGGAGACGGCCTTCCGCTACGTACCCGCGGGAGGCAGCGCAGGTGCGGGCGGCGACTGGTTCGACGTGATCCCCCTGCCCGGCGCCCGGATCGGCCTCGTGGTCGGCGACGTCGTGGGCCACGGCATCAACGCCACTGCCACCATGGGCCGCCTCCGCACAGCCGTACGCACTCTCGCCGACATCGACCTGCCGCCCGACGAACTGCTCACCCACCTCGACGACATCGTCACCCACGCAACGCCTCCACAGGTCGCCGACGACGACGCCGAACTCCCAGGGGACATCGGAGCCACCTGCCTGTACGCCGTCTACGACCCCGTCTCCGGCAGCTGTTCCCTGGCGCGGGCCGGCCACCCGGCCCCGATCCTGGTCCACCCGGACGGCACGACCCGTACCGTCGACGTACCGATCGGTCCTCCTCTCGGGCTGGGCAGCCTGCCCTTCGAGGCGGCCGAGCTCGAGCTCACCGAAGGCAGCCTGCTGGCCCTGTTCACCGACGGCCTCATCGAGGGACGCGACCACGACATCGACGAGGGGATCCGCACACTGCGCCGGCTACTCGGCCGCCCCACGACCCCGCTCGAAGCGCTCTGCGACAGCGTCCTGGAGACACTGCACCCCCAGCCCGACGGCGACGACGTCGCCCTGCTGCTGCTCCGTGCCCGGGGCCTCGGCCGGGACAGCCTGGCCTCGTGGGACCTGCCCCGCGACACGGCGATCGTGGCGAAGGCACGCCGGCAGGCCTGCGACCGCCTCACCGCGTGGGGGCTGGAGGACCTGGCATTCGTCACCGAACTCGTTGTCAGCGAACTGGTCACCAACGCCATCCGCTACGCCACCGGCCCCATCCGGCTCCGGCTGATCAAGAACCAGACACTCACCTGCGAGGTGTCCGACGGCAGCAGCACGAGCCCTCACCTGCGCCGGGCCCGGCTGAGCGACGAAGGCGGCCGCGGGCTGCTGCTCGTCGCCCAGCTCACCGAGCGCTGGGGCACGCGCTACACGCACACGGGCAAGACCATCTGGGCCGAACAACCCATCCACTGACCCTTCGGACGGTGATGACCGACCGGGTCAGCTTCTGCGCGCCATCCCGACCGGTCGTTCAGAAGCAGGTCACGCCACGCCTCGACGAGAGCGCCCACAGCCGCATCGCACCACCCGAATCCAACGCTCGGATCGCCGCTGGTCCTGTCGGCGCGCACTTGACCGACGGAACGAAGCGTCAAGTGCGGACGCTTTGGTGGGAATCGTCGGTGTCCACTGCCAACGGTGCGTGACATCGGTCGGTTCCCGTCGTTCTCGGCGCGTTGGGCGGTCCGCGCGCGGCGCGGGCACGCTCGACCACACCGTGCGGTCGACCGCCCTCACCAGTGTCCCATCGACGCTCCGCGAGGGCCCGCGGTGTCCGGACACCAACCGGTTCAGCGCTCGACGGAGAGCCTGAGGAAGTGCGCTGAGCAGGAGATACACGGATCATGGTTGCGGATCGCCCGCTCGCTCAGCGCGGCCAGCTCGGCGTCCTCGGCGGGCGGCCCGACGGCCAGGCGGGCGCGCACCACGCGCATCACGTCCGACTCGATCGCGCCCTGGTTCTGCGCGGTCGGAGGTACCAGGACGGCATCGCTCACGGTTCCGTCGGCGGCCAGCGTGTAGCGGTGGTAGAGCAGGCCGCGCGGCGCTTCGGTGGCGCCGTGGCCGGTTGCGGCGCGGGCGGGGACCGGGAGGTGCGGACGCGCCGGGGCACGGTACTCGTCGATGATCCGCAGCGCCTCGTCGACCGCGTACAGCACCTCGATCGCCCGGATCACGATGCTGCGGTGGGGGTTGCGGCTGACCGCGCCGGTGCGGGGGTCGCCGAGGCCGCCGGCCATGGCGAGGTCCAGCAGTTCGGCCGGCAGCAGGTGCCCGCTCACCGCGAACCGGGCGAGCGAGCCGGTCAGGTGCCGGCGGCCGTCCAGCCGGGCATGCAGCGCGGTCGAGTACAGCACCTGGTGCTCGACCACGTGAGTCCCGAACTCGGCCAGGGGGAAGGTGCGGACGGTCCGGCGGTCGCCGTCGGTGCGCAGCACGGTGGGGGTGCCGGACTCGATGGCGTAGCGGTCGGGTTCGGCGAGTGCGAACAGGTCGGCGTCACAGACCGCGTCGGGGAAGTCGAAGCCGCTCACCCAGCGGACCGACTCCACCGCGTCGTCCCGCACCCGGCGCAGGAGTTCGGCCAGCGGCCGCAGTTCGGCCTGGGTGGGCACCCGGTGGAAGCCGCCGAGCCGGACGTTGACCGGGTGGATCGCGCGGCCGCCGAGCAGTTCGACGATCGCGTTGCCGGCCTGTTTGATCCGCAGGCCGCGGGCCACGTCCTCGCGGTGGGTGCGGGCGAGTGTGATGGCGCTGTCGCAGCCGTGGAAGTCCGGGGCGTGCAGCAGGTGGACGTGCAGGGCCTGGCTCTCGATCCACTCGCCGCAGTACAGCAGCCGACGCAGCGCGGCCACCTGGCCCTCGACGCGCACCCCGCAGGCGTCCTCCAGCGCGCGGCAGGCGCTGAGCTGGTAGGCGACCGGGCAGATGCCGCAGATCCGGGAGGTGAGGTCGGGCGGTTCGGTGTGGCCGCGGCCGCGCAGGAACGCCTCGAAGAACCGGGGCGGTTCGTAGATCGCCAGTCGGGCGCCGGTGAGTTCGCCGTCGCGCAGCACCAGGTGCAGCGAGCCCTCGCCCTCGACCCGGCCGAGCGGGCCGAGGTGCAGCTCACGGGTGTCGTCGCCGGTCACCGCTCCGCCTCCTCGGCGATCTGCCGCGCGGCGGCGTCGAACTCGGGGGCGGCGGTGTTGAAGGTGCGCAGCACCCGCACGGCACCGGGTCCGGCCAGTCCGTCGCGGCGCAGCAGCGGGACGAAGGCGGGGAGGTTGGTCGAGTTCGACGGGCCGAAGCAGCCGTAGCAGCCGCGCGCGTAGGCGGGGCAGAGCGCGCCGCATCCGGCGTGGGTGACCGGCCCCAGGCAGGGCGTGCCGTGGGCGACGGTCACGCAGACGGTGCCGCGCCGCTTGCACTCGAAGCAGACGCTGTGCCGCGGCACGTCGGGCGTGCGGCCCGCGAGGTACGCGGTGATCACCTCGACCAGTTGCCCGCGGTCGATCGGGCAGCCGCGCAGCTCGAAGTCGACCGGGACGTGGGCGGCGATCGCCGTGGAGGTCGCCAGGGTCTCGACGTACTCGGGCCGCGCGTACACCACGGCCCGGTACTCGGCCACGTCCGCGGTGTTGCGCAGGGCCTGGATGCCGCCGGCGGTGGCGCAGGCGCCGATGGTCACCAGGTACCGGGACGCGGCCCGGACGCGGTGGATGCGCTCGGCGTCCTGGGCGGTGGTGATCGAGCCCTCGACCAGCGAGAGGTCGTACGGGCCTGGGGCCGGCGCGGTGGCCGCCTCCAGGAAGTGGCTGATCTCCACCCGCTCGGCGAGGGCGAGGAGTTCGTCCTCGCAATCGAGCAGGGTGAGCTGGCAGCCGTCGCAGGAGGCGAACTTCCACACCGCCAGCCGGGGTCGGTCCATCTCACAACTCCCTCACCATGAGCTGGTGTTCTGCCGTGTCCCAGGTGACCACCGGGCCGTCGCGGCAGAGCAGCAGGGGGCCGAGCTGGCAGTGGCCGCAGTGGCCGATGCCGCAGTGCATGGTGCGCTCCAGGGAGACCTGCACCCGGTCCGGGGCGAACCCGCGGTGCACCAGGTCCCGGGCGACCGCCCGGATCATCACTTCGGGCCCGCAGAGGAAGGCGGTGGTGCGGGTCGGGTCGATGCCAGCCCGGTCGAGCAGGGTGGTCACCACGCCGACCTCGCCGCGCCATGCGCCGTCCGGCCGGTCGACCGTTGTCAGCACGCGGGCGCCCGCCGACCGCCAGCGGTCGAGGTCCGCGGGGTGGAGCAGGTCGGCGGGTGTGCGGGCGCCGACCAGGACCGCCACGGCTCCGGTGCGGTCCCATTCGGCGAGTGCCGACTCCACCAGCGGCCGCAGCGGTGCCAGGCCGATGCCTCCGGCAACCACCAGCACGTCCGCCCCGGGCGTCCCGGGCAGCTGCCACGCGGTGCCGAATGGTCCGCGCACGCCCACCGTCTCCCCCGGCCGCAGTCCCTGCAGCGCACGGGAGACCGCGCCGACCGCGCGTACGGTGTGCGCCAGTCGGAGGCCGTCGATCCCACTCACCGAGAACGGGGCGTCACCGACACCGAAGGCGTAGACCATGGCGAACTGTCCCGGTGCGAACGGCCCGAGGGAGTCGCCCGTCGGCTCGATCACGAGCGTGGCCGTGTCCGACGTGTCCACCGTGCGCGCCACGACCCGGTAGGGGACGGGCAGTTCGGCTGCGGCGCCGTCCGTGTGGGCCGTCACCACGCAGACCCGTTCCCTTCGGCACCCGGTCCGCCGGTGTAGAGGTCGAGCAGCCGGGTGCGGGCCGCGTGCAGCCGCGGTCCGATCGCCTGGGCGCCGATCAGGCGCATCAGGTCGAGTCCGAACGCCGGGTCGTCGTCCATCGCCTCCCGTACGGCCCGGGCATCGAACTCGGTCGCCTCCACCGCGCCCCGGGCCACCGCCCCGAGCTGCCAACGGTACGGCTCGAACATCCATGACCAGCCGAGGAGTTCGCCATCGCCGAGGGTTTCGACGACGAGCGCGCCACGGCCCGGCGCGTGGACGTCGAGCGCGACCAGGCCGCTGCGGACCAGCCAGAACCGGTCGGCCGGCCCGCCCTCCTCGAAGATCCGGGTACCGTCGGGCCAGGCGACGTCGCGGCCGAGGGCGAGCAGGCGGTCCCGGTGCGCGGTGGCCAGGCCGGCGAGCAGGTCCGTCACGGCGCCTGCCGCAGGTCGTCCACGGCCCGGCGCTCCTGGTCGAGGGCGTGGGCCTCCTCCGTGATGTCGATCCCGACCGGGCACCAGACGATGCACCGGCCGCAGCCCACACAGCCGGAACTGCCGAACTGGTCGTGCCAGGTACCGATCTTGTGGGTGAGCCACTGCCGGTACCGGCTGCGCGGCGACGAGCGGACCGGACCGGTCGGCAGGTGGGTGAACTCCAGGTCGAAGCAGGACTCCCAGCGCCGCCAACGCTCGGCGTGGTCACCGGTCAGGTCGGTGACGTCCTCGGCCGTGGTGCAGAAGCAGGTGGGGCACACCATGGTGCAGTTTCCGCAGGTCAGGCAGCGCGCGGTGACCTCGTCCCAGCGCTCGGCGTCCAGGGTGTCGCGCATCAGGGCCTGCAGGTCCACCGGCGGCATGGCGCGGCCCATCCGGTCCGCCGCCTCACGCACGACCCGGTCGGCCGCGTCCCGGGTGTCCGGGTCGGACGGGCGGCCGGGCAGCGCCGCCAAGACCTGTTCGCCCTCCGGGCTGCCCGCCCGGACCAGGAACCGGTGGCCGTCCTCGTCGACCAGCTCGGTCAGGGCCAGGTCGTAGCCCGGTCCGGCCGCAGGTCCGGTCCCCATCGAGACGCAGAAGCAGGTGGCGCCCGGCTCGGTACACTCCACGGCCACCAGGAACGCCCGGGTGCGCCGGGACCGGTACCGCCCGTCGGCATGCGGTCCGCCGGTGAGCACTCGGTCCTGGATCGCGATGGCCCGCAGGTCGCAGGGGCGCACGCCGAGGAAGGCGTAGGAGACGGTCGGCGGCGGGTCGGCGCGGAACGCCGGGCCGCCGTCGGCGGCCCGGTCCGCGCTCCACTGGCGCTCGCGCTGCGGGTGCAGGAACGCCTTCCACGAGTTCGGCCCCGCGCTGTGGGCGAAGGCCGCGCCGTCGGGACGGGGGCGGAGCCGGTAGTGGCCGGCCTCCAGCTCGACGCCCCAGCCGTACGGCAGCTCGTCACCGGATGCCAGTTCGGCCAGGACGACGGCGCCGTCGCGCACGGTCGGCCCGACCACGGTGCGGCCCTGCGCAGCGAGCACCCGGATCAGCGCGTCGAGCCCCGCCCGGTCGATGACCGCGGCGGCCGCCGGAGCACTGGTCATGAAGGTAACCTCCCGGTGCTGATGGGCGCCACCGGGCAGCCAGGCCCGACGTCGCCCGCCCATCCTGCGCCGCCGACGCCGGAAAGCCGCGCAGCGGCCCGCCGCCGCGCCGGACCGACGCCACGGCTCCCCCGGACGGGCGACGTGTCCGGGTCGACCGCGGCGCCGGACGGTCATCGCCGACCCGCGCGGTGCCTAGCCACGATCGCGCGCACCGCCGCCGCGGCATCGGGGACGGCCTCGGCGACGGCGGGGCCGAGTCCATGCCCGAGTCCGAAGGCGCTCCCCCCGATCGCCAGCAGGACCAGCTCGCGGGGCACCCGGTCCAGGGCCTCGGCCAGCGCGAGGGCATGGCCGAGGCCGAGGCCGTGCGACCCGGCTGCGGCCGGCTCGGCGGTCACCGTCCCGGCCACAGACGCCCCCGGCCCGGTGAGCCGCAGCCGGTGCAACCGGCCCGCCCGCTCCGGCGACACCCTGACCGCGTCCAGCACGACGGCCAGCTCCGCACCGTCCCAGAGCTCGATCAGACGCGCGGGTTCACCGTCACAGGCCGCCAGGCGCGCCACCGGGTACGGGTCGGCGGCCAGCACGTCCACCACGGCGGCGCCCACGCCGTCGTCGCCCCGCAGCCGGTTGCCGACCCCGATGACGACGATGCGACCGGGCGGCGAGGCCCGCCCGGCGGTGCCACCCATGCGTCCTCCCCAGCGGCGCCGACCCGGACGCCCGGGTGGCTCCGATCCTGCACCCGGAGGGCCCCATTGGCCCCGCGGCGCGCGGGTCCGCCCGGTCGGACAGCAGCGGAGGAGCCGATCGACACGAGCGGCCGGAGCCCGGTCAGGGTCTGTCAACCCGCGATCGGGGCCGACCGGCACCGGTCGCCGTAGCGGCCGGCGGGCGGGACGGACAGCAGACCAGCCCGTCCGAGCCTCTCGGAGGTCGCCGTGAACGCCCCGATCACCGTCGGATACGACGGATCACCCGAAAGCACCGCCGCCGCGCAGTGGGCCGTGCGCGAGGCGGAACTGCGCGGGCTGCGCCTGGAGCTGCTGCTGGCCTGGCCCTGGATGGCCGAGGAGATGCTCGGGCAGCCGGACGTGGCGCCGGTCGGGTTGTCGACGACGACGGTGTCGTAGCCTCGGCGATGCCCCGGGACGCCCTGGGAGGTGAGGACCATGCCGACGGCGAAGCGGTCGATGCGCCCGGCGGTGCCGACGGCTCCGCCGCTGCTGCCGGAGTAGGTACGACTCCGGTCGGAGGAACGATGATCGACCCTGGAGAGTCCCGTTCCGTCGTCGTCGGTGGACGTGCGGGACAGCGCGCGGTCGGACCCGGGTGCGTCAGGTCCGCCCGGTGAGGAAGGCAGCGGCGCTGCTCAGGGTGGTCAGGCGGGGGTAGTCGTCCTCGTCGATCCGACAGCCGGCGCGCTCGGTCAGTCGTTCGACGAGGCTCAGGAAGTCCAGCGAGTCGAGTTCGAGGGCTTCCCGGAAGGCGGTGTCGGGTCCGATCGTGGTGAAGTCTGCATCCGGGACGATCTCGGTGAGCGCCTCCTGGACGAGGAGCAGGGCCTGGTCACGGTTCACAGTTCCTCCGGTGTGCGCAGTAGCCGTTCGAGCACCATCAGGTAGCGGGCGCCGGTGGCGCCGTCGCTGGCCCGGTGGTCGGCGGAGAGGGTCGCTGTCACCACGGGACGCACGCCGAGCAGGCCGTCGACGGCCCAGGGGCGGTCGACCACCTTGCCCAGGCCGACGAGGGCGACCTGGGGAGGGTGGATGACACCGAAGACCGCTTCCACGCCTTGGTCGCCGAGGCTGGTCACGGTGATGGTGGGGTCGGTGGTCTCGGAGCCGCGCAGCCGACCGGACCGGGCCCGGGCCACCAGGTCCCGGAGCCGGGCCATGAGTTCCGCCGGCGACAGGTCGGCCGCGTGGTGGATGGCAGGAGCCACCAGGCCGCTGCCGCGCAGCGACACCGCGACGCCCAGGTGGACCTCGGGCGCCGGGACGAACCGGCCGTCGGCGAAGAAGCCGTTGAGCTGGGGAACCTCACGGGCAGCCCGCGCTACGGCCTTGAGCAGCAGGGCGGCGGGGACCAGGCGCTCGGAGACCGGGAGCCCGCGGTTCTGCTCACGCAGCCACGCCACCGCCGGGCCCAGATCGATGGTGGTGGACAGGTAGTAGTGCGGGATCTCGCGCTTGGAGCGTGTCATCAGGTCACCGATGGCACGGCGCATCGCCTCGGAACGATCGGCGGTCTCGGCGTGCCGGTCGGGGGTGGGCGGCACTTCGACGGTGGGAGCGGTCCGAGCGGCGGGAGCGGTCTCGGAGCCGGTCAGCACGGCCCGGACGTCGGCGACCCGGATCGCACCGTCCGTTCCGGTACCCCGAACCCCCGCGAGATCGACCCCACTCTCCGCGGCCAGGCGCCGTGCCATCGGCGTCGAACGGACCCGGCCTGTCGTCCTCGCCGGCGGGGGCACTGCGGGCGCGGCAGCGACCGGGGGCGCGGTCACCGCCCGGCCCTGCGGCGACGCAGCCTCGGCCTCGGGCTCAGGCTGCGGGGCGGCCGGCACGTCGGCACGGGTGATCCGGCCGCCGGGCCCCGTGCCGTGCACGGAACTCAGGTCGACCCCGCGCTCCTCGGCGAGGCGACGTACCAGCGGGGTCGGTGCTGGCGCGCGTGCGGCTGTCGGCTCGGCGGGTGCCGGCGGGGCTGGCCGCTGTGTGACAGCGTTCACCGGGTTGATCACTGCCAGCGGCGTCCCGACCGGCACGGTCTCGGCCGGCTCGACCAGCAGGCGCTCCACGACACCGCTCTCGAAGCACTCCACCTCGATCGCGGCTTTGGCGGTGTCGACGACGGCGACGATGTCACCCTTGTGCACCTGGTCGCCGGGGTGAACGAGCCATTCGAGCAGGGTGCCCTCGGTCATGTCGGCGCCGAGTGCGGGCATCGTGAACTCGGCCATCTCAGCCCACCGCCCTGAGCGCTGCCGCCACGATGTCGGGGACCTGGGGCAGCGCGGCCTGCTCCAGTTGCGCGGCGTACGGCACCGGCACCTCCGCGCCGCACGCCCGCTCGACCGGCGCGTCGAGGTCGTAGAAGGCCTGCTCGGTGATACGTGCCGCGACCTCGGCGGACAGGCCGCCGCTGCGCCAGCCCTCGTCGACGATCACCGCGCGGTGGGTGCGACGCACCGAGCCGATGACGGTGGCATCGTCGAGCGGGCGCAGGCTGCGAAGGTCGACCACCTCGGCGTCCACCTGGTCCTGGGCCGCGAGTTGCTCGGCGGCGGCCAGGGCCTTGCCCAGCGAGCCACCGTAGGTGACGAGGCTGACGTCGGTGCCGGGTCGGCGTACTGCGGCGCTGTCGAGGTCGACCGGTCCGGGGTCGTCCGCGGTGTTGTCGGTGCCGTTGTAAAGGGAGCCGTGCTCGAAGACGATCACGGGGTCGGGGTCGGCCAGTGCCGGGGCGAGCATCCACCGCGCGTCGGCCACGGTGGCGGGGGCGAGGACCCGGATGCCGGGGATGTGCGCATAGAAGGCTTCGAGACTGTGCGAGTGCTGGGCAGCGAGTTGGCGTCCGGCGCCGGTGGTCATCCGGATCACCAGCGGGACCGCCACCTGCCCGCCGGACATGTGCAGCAGCGTCGCCGCGTTGTTCAGGATCTGGTCCAATGCGAGCAGGCTGAAGTTGACCGTCATGATCTCCACGATCGGACGCAGCCCGGCGATCGCCGCACCGATGCCGGCCCCGACGAAGCCCGACTCCGAGAGCGGGGTGTCCCGGACCCGCTCGGGGCCGAACTCCTCCACCAAACCCAGACTGACACCGAAGGCCCCACCGTAGCGGCCCACGTCCTCACCCATCAGGAAGACCCGCTCGTCGGCCGCGAGCGCCTCCCGCATCGCTTCCCGCATCGCCTCGCGGTAGCTCATCGACTCGGCCCGACGGGCCCCGCCACCGGTCATGACGACCCCCCAGCCGGGCTGTACACAAAGCGCAGCAGATCCTCCACCGGTTCGGTCCCGCCCTGTCGCGCGTGGTCGAGAGCCGTGGCCAGCTCCTCGCTGACCTCCTTCTCCACCGCGGCCAGCGCCTTGTCGTCAAGGCCGTCCTCGGCCCGCATCCGGGTGCTGAGCACCTGGATCGGGTCACGCTCCTTCCAGCGCTCGACCTCTGCCTTGTCCCGGTAGCGGTCCGGGTCGTACATGGAGTGCGCGCGGAAACGGTAGGTGCGCAGTTCCAGGAAGACCGGTCCGGTGCCGTCCCGGATCGCCCGGGCGGCCCGTGCGACGGCCCGCTCGACGGCCAGCACGTCCATCCCGTCGACCTCCCAAGCCACCAGGCCGTACGAGGCCGCGCGTGCGACCAGGTCGGTCTGGGCGTGTTCGCGGTTCAGCGCGGTGCCCATGGCGTAGAGGTTGTTCTCGCAGGCGAGCAGCAGCGGAAGGTCCCAGAGTGCGGCAAGGTTGGCCGTTTCGTGGAACTCGCCCTCGGCGAGTGCGCCGTCGCCGAACAGGCAGCAGGTCACCTGTTCCTGTCCGCGTATCCGGTCGGCGAGGGCCAGCCCGGCGGCGACCGGCAGGCCGCCCGCCACGATGCCGTGGCCCCCGTAGAACCGCCGGCTCACGTCGAACAGGTGCATCGAACCGCCCCGGCCCCGACTGCAGCCGGTCACCCGGCCGAGCATCTCGGCGAACACCGACTCGGCGGGGATACCGCGGGCCAGCGCGTGGCCGTGCTCGCGGTAGGTGCTGACCACCGCGTCTTCAGGTCCGAGAGCGCCGAGGACGCCCGCGGAGACGGCCTCCTCGCCGATGCACAGGTGGACGAAGCCCCGGACCTCGCCACTGCTGTAGAGCTCGACACAGCGCTCCTCGAACTGTCGGATGCGCACCATCTCCCGCAGGAGATCTCGGCGGTGGGCCGCCTGCGCGGCGGGTCCGCTGCGGCTGCGCGCACGGGTCCTGCCACGCGCCGCGGTCGGTGCTGCCGCCGTTCGGCGCGGGCTCATCGGGACTCCTCCAGGGCCGAGGTGTCACCCTCCGGCAGGCCCAGCTCACGGGCTTTCAGCAGTCGGCGCATCACCTTGCCGCTGCGGGTCTTGGGCAGGTGCTGGTCGAAGGCGATCTCGCGGGGCGCGATGGCCGGTCCGAGTCGCCTGCGCGCGAAGGCGGTGATCTCGCGGGCCAGGCCGGTGCCCGGCTCGAATCCCGGTTTGAGGGAGACGAACGCCTTGACGATCTCGCCGGCGACCGGGTCGGGACGGCCGATCACCCCCGCCTCGGCGACCGCCGGATGCTCCATCAAGGTGCTCTCGACCTCGAACGGCCCGATCAAGTGGCCGGCAGACTTGATCACGTCGTCGGCGCGGCCGACGAACCAGTAGTAGCCGTCCTCGTCGCGCCGGGCCACGTCGCCGGTCAGGTACCACCCGCCGGCGAAACAGGCTGTGTAGCGCTCCTGTGCGTGCAGGTAGCCGCGGAACATCGACGGCCAGCCCGGCCGCAGCGCCAGCTCGCCCTCCCGCCCCGGCGTCCTGATCTCCCGTGCCTGGCCTTCCGTCACTACTGCTCGCCCGTCCGGCCCTCGTTCCAGCAGGCCTGCCACGACGCCGGGCAGCGGGCGGCCCATCGAGCCGGGCCTGATCTCGGTGGCCGCGAAGTTCGCGATCATGATCGCGCCGGTCTCCGTCTGCCACCAGTTGTCGTGGATCGGCAGACCCAGGACCTCCTGCCCCCAGCGGACCGCCTCCGGGTTGAGCGGTTCGCCGACGCTGGCGATGAACCGCAGCGCCGACAGGTCGAAGGATCGCGGCAGGTCGGGCGGGCTCCCCCGAGGGCTTGCCCGCATCAGCATCCGGATCGCGGTCGGAGCCGTGTACCAGACGCTCACCCGCTCCTCGGCAAGGATGCCGTACCACCGGCGGGCCTCGTACTCCCCTGCGTCGACCACCATCGTCACCCCGTGGGTGAGCGGCGCGATGATCCCGTAGGAGGTGCCCGTGACCCAGCCCGGGTCGGCGGTGCACCAGAAGACGTCGTCGGGGTGCAGGTCAAGGGCGAACGCGGCGGTGGCGTGGTGGGCCACCACGGCCTCGTGCACGTGGATCGCACCTTTCGGGGTACCGGTGGTGCCGCTGGTGAAGTGCAGCAGCGCCATCTCCTGCGGGTCGGTGTCCGGGATCGTGAAGTCCTCGGACGCCTGCGCCAGCAGCGCGTCGAAGGAACGGGTGCCCGGCAGCGGCTCGGCGCACGGTCCCACGATCAGCACCGTTTCCAGCTGCGGCACCTGCTCGCGCAGCGCAGCCACCTTCCGCCGGTAGAGGTCCTCGGTCGTGACCAGGACCCGCACACCGCCGAGCCGCAGGCGCTCCTCGACCGGGACCGGTCCGAAGGCGGGGAAGAGCGGGCAGAACACCGAGGTGTTCTTCAGAGTCCCGAGAGCGGACACGTACAGCTCCGGACACCGGCTCAGCAGCGAGGCGACCCGGTCGCCGCGGCCGACACCCAGTGAACACAGCACGTTCGCGAAGCGGTTCGTCCGGCGGGCCAGCTCGTCGTACGTCACCGTGCCGACCTGCCGATCCACGGCAACGCAGCGCAGCGCGGCGTGTTCGCCGCGTCCGGCGGCGACGTGCCGGTCGACCGCCTCGTATCCAATGTTGAGCCCCCGACCGCCCGGCAGCCCGTCGAGCGCCGCACGCGCCGACTCCCACGAGAAATCGCACCGGGCCCGCTCGTAGTCGGCGAGATTGGGCGCGATTCCTGGCACCGTCCTGGCCCGAATGGCCTCGGCTTCCATGGCCGCTCCCTTCCGGATCGCCGACAGGGCCTCTTCCAGCCTGGCAGACACAGGACCGTCCGGCCTGGGGGGCGCGGCACGGCCCGACCGCCCGACCGCCCGCCCGCCCGCCCGCCCGCCCGCCCGCCCGCTCCGGGAACGCCGTGGGTGACCCGTCAGTGCAGGAGATCCTGCACTTGGGTGGGCCGGTCACGACGGGCAGTAGGCCCGTTCGGCCCTGTCGCTCGCTCCGGGTGCGGGGCAGGCTCGCGGTAGGAGGGTCGAAGACCGGCCCCCCGCCTCCCGGTCGCTCTGCTCGCGGCGGCACGTTCCCGGGCCCGGCTGTTGCCGCAGGTCCGCCAACGGAGGGAGCCGAAACGACCGCCTTGATCGCCCGACTCGCGGCCAAGCCCGTTCACCTGCCTGCGGCCGACCCCGTACACGTACCGGCGCCCAGGGGGGCAACCGGGATCCCGTAGACATCACCGTCCCCTTCCGGCCGAGGCCGAGGGGACACGGCGGCCGCCGGCGACGGATGGAGCGCATCACACGGAAGGTCCACGAGAAGATGACGCAGCCGTTCCACACACCGCATCACGGGTCGCAACGCATCGTCGAGCGCTGGAGGGCCATGGCGGCCGACCGCCGCGCGCGGGCCGCCGCCCGGCGGTGGCGGCACGTCGGCACCGAGCCCCGCTGGGCGCGCAGCGATCTTCCGGCCCGGCGGCTACTCGGACGGATCTTCGTCCCGTTCTTCCTGCTCGGGACCATCGTCTTCACGTTGCTTGCGGCGAACGCACTCCCCGCACCGCGCGCCGACCGTCCGTTCTTCACGGGCCTCGCAGTGCTGTGCGCCGTGTCCACGGTCGTGGCGGTGATCGACCTGGTCGTCGTCCGGCGCCGGATGGCAGAGCAACGACGGTGGCACCGCTGACGCGGCCGAGCGGAGGACAGGGGCGCGTGGCCGTGGCAACCCCACCGCGGGAAATCGACCGAGTGCCGCCGCGGCAGCTGAGGATCGGCGGTACCCGTCGCAGTCGCGATCGGCGGCGGGCCTGCCTACGGTTGACATCAGCACGACGCCGATGCGTCCGCCTCCTGGAAGCGCAATGCGTCGAAGGTGTGGTCGTCCAGCAGGGGAATCGAAGGTGGGCCGGGTGGATCCGGAGGATGGATCCGGGTGGGCGGAGGTTTCAGACCGCAGCCACCGAATCGACGATGAGATGGACCGGATCGTCGAACGTCTACGGGACCTGGCCCACACCCAGCGCCGTTTCCAGGACCTGCTGGACGCGGTGATAGCGGTGGGCCGGGACCTGGAGCTGCCGGTCGTGCTCCGCCGGGTGATCACCACGGCGATGGGCCTGGTCGACGCCCGCTACGGTGCACTCGGCGTGCTGAGCGAGGACGGCGAACACCTGGAGGAGTTCATCCCCGTCGGGCTGAGCGAGCCGCAGGTCGCAGCGCTGGCCGGCGTCTCGCTTCCGCACGGCCGCGGACTCCTGGGACACCTCATCGACCACCCCGAACCGCTCCGTGTCGCGGACATCGGCGCCCACCCGGACGCGGTCGGATTCCCGCCGGGCCACCCGCCGATGCGGACACTGCTCGGGGTGGCGCTCACCGGCCGTGGACGGGTCTACGGCAACCTCTACCTCTGCGAGCGGCGCGACGGACAGCCCTTCGACGACCACGACCAGGACATCCTCGTGGCGCTTGCCGGCGCAGCCGGCCTCGCCATCGAGAACGCCCGCCTCTACCGGCAGGTCCGCGCCAACGCCGAGCACTTCCAGCGTCTCCTCCTTCCCAGCCTGCCCGATGTGGCGCCCTTCTCCGTCGCGGCGATCTACCGGCCCGCCGCCGTCCCGGACCACGTCGGCGGCGACTGGTACGACGCCCTGATGCTCCCCGACGGCGCCTGCGGCCTGGTCATCGGCGACGTCGCCGGACACGACCTGAAATCCGCCGCCACCATGGCCCAGACCCGCAACATGCTGCGCGCCCTCCTCTACGACCGCCGCACCCCGCCCAGCGGTGTCCTGACGCAGCTCGATCGAACCCTCCAGGCGATCACCGACAACCCGGTCACCACCACCTGCCTCGCCCGCATCGAACCCGCCCAGGACGGCTGGACGCTCCACTGGAGCAGCGCCGGACACCCGCCACCGCTCCTGATCGGCCCCGACGGCACCGCCCGCTACCTGCACGGCGACCCCGGCCTGCCCCTCGGCGTCGACCCGGACGTGCCCCGCCCCGACCACAAGCACCCCCTGCCCGGCAACGCCACCCTCGTGCTCTTCACGGACGGCCTGGTCGAGCACCCCCACCGCTCCCTGAACGCCGGCCTCACCACCCTTGCCCAGGTCGCCGCCGCCCACGCCGCTCTGCCCCTCGAAGACCTGTGCCGGACCCTGGCCGACGCCCACCTCTCCGATGGACGCGACGACCTCGCCGTCCTCACCCTGCGCACCCCGCCCACCGCACCTGATCCGAGGAGCGAGCACGACATCCGCCGCTGCGGACCCGTCCATGGCGACGTCGCAGTTCGGCCCGCCGACGCCGAAGCGGCGACCGTCGGCGGGCACGGACGGCCGGGGGCAGTTCGGTCATGAGCCGGTTTGCCGTCCTATTCGCACCGCGGGGTAGAGGGACTCGGCCACCTCTCGATCGAACGGTTCGGTGTCGGGGGTGAGCACCGATGCGGCGGCCACGGCCACCCCGAGGGCACAGGCCTCCACCGGATCGTCGCCTGCGGCCAGCCGAAGCGTGAGGGCGGCCACCATGGCGTCTCCGGCCCCGGCATCGCTGAGCGGCTCGCCGGGCGACGGCGGGGCTCGCAACTCGGTGTGACCGTACCTGGTCGAACAGAGTGCGCCGAGTTCCCCGAGGGTGGTGACGGCGATCTCAGTCGCTCCTGCGGCGAGTAGTGACTCGTTGACGCTGCGGGCGTCGTCGAAGCTCCGGACCGCCCGGCCGACGAGGCCGGCGGCTTCGTGATTGTTGCACCTCCGCAGGAAGACGCCCTCGTGGAGCGACTCGCGCAGGGCCCGCCCCGAGGTGTCCAGCACCAGCCGGGCCCCGGACTCCTTGACCCGGCGGGCGACAGCGGCGTAGAAGGTCTCGGGCAGGCCGCTGGGCAGGCTTCCACTGGCCACGACGTACTGGTGACCGCCGGCTGCTCGGCCCAGCGCGTCCAGGAGACGCTCTCCCTCCGCGTCGTCCAGGCGCGGGCCTGGCGGCACGATGTGATAGCTGCGGCGTGACTCGGTCTCGAACAGCACGAACGCTTCGCGGGTCTCACCCGCGATCCCGACGGGGAGGTGGTCGACCCCCTCCTCGTCCAGTAGCCGGTTGAGGCGCTGGCCGACCTCGCGGCCGGCAGTGTGGACGGCAATCGCCCGCCCTCCGAGCCGCGACACGCCCCGGGCGACGTTGATCCCTCCGCCGCCGGCGGCCACGAACCTGACCCTGGCACGGGTCTTGCCGATGTCCGCCAGGCGGTCGACCTCGCAGCAGATGTCGACGGTGGGGTTCACCGTCAGGGTGAGGATCGGGGGCACGGTCTCCGGCCGCGGACTCCTCCCGCCGCTACCTGCCGCAAGCGGACCGGACACGTCAGGGCCGTTCATCGCGGTGACACGGCGGTTGCGATGTCGGTCGAAGGCCACCAGTACCCACGTCGGTGGAGCAGGGCGCCGACCATCTCGATCTCCTCATTCGGTCACTCCTTCCATCGTGCTGCGCGAGCGCAGGAGGCACGATCGGGGGAACCCCGCAGCCCCCGATGGGCGAATCCCACCTGTGCCACCCGCGGTCAGGCCCGTTCGGCGGCGGCCACGTGCTCCTTCACGGCCACGAGGCTGTCCGGCGCCACCGAGATCGAGTCGATCCCGGCACTCACCAGGAACCGGGTGAACGCCGGGTCGTCACTGGGCCTCTGGCCGCGCAGGCCCACCGGGCGGCCGACCGCGTGCGCTGTGGCGATCAAGGCCTCGATGCTCCGAGTGACGGCAGGATCGGTCTCCGCCCGCTACGCCTCCGCGCGGGAGCGCATCTCGCTCGCGACCTGGTGGGCCCAGCTCTGGATCTGCTCCGGGTTGCGAAAGTCCCCGCCCTTGCCGTGCCGGACCAGTGAGCGGGCGATCCGGCCGGGTGTCCCCGCAGTGATGCTGCCACCGAAGGTGACGTGCCCCTGTGCGTGCAGACGCCCCATCTCCTTGGCCACACCACGCACGGGCGGGATGTCGTGCTGCTCGGCGGAGCTGTCCACCGGACCGCTGCTGAACAGCCAGACCGGCCGCTCCACCAGCGCCTCGGCATTGCGATGGGCACAGCGGAGAGCGTCGCGATGCCAATGCCCGGCGTAGAGCGAACTGCCGAGGATCACGGCGTCGTACCCGGCCACGTCACGGACGTCGGCCGCTGGGACGACGGCCGCCTCGAAGCCGTCCCGATCCAGTGCCCGGCCGATCTCGTCGGCGATGCCCGCCGTGGCGCCGTGTTTGCTGCCGTACGCGACCAGGATCTTCTGCTTCTTCATAGCGAGCCTCCGTCGAGACTGTGACCGGTCTGGTCCGGACCGGCCGGCACATCCAGGATGCGGCGGCGCACACTCCCGCACCAGGGCCGACCGCCCCGCGCATGGGGGCGGTCGGCCCTCCTACCGCAGGTCTGCGGCGCACTGTGATGGAGCCACGGAGATGAGAGCCGGGAGGCACGCGATGAAGGTGTTCGTCGGATTTGCGAGCGCACGGCTCCACGCGCGGTGTTGCAGAGCGCATCGCATCGGCGCTGAGGCTCCATGGCCATCAGGTCGTTGTCGGCCCCCTCGACCGGCACACCGACCCGCGAGGCTTCGCCGCCGCCGTGCTCGGCTCCGGCGTGACCTTGACGACCTCGGGGGTCATCGTCTCGCCCACGGTCCGGCGTCCCATCACGCGCTCTCCGGAAGACCCGCCAGATCAAGGATCTCGGAGACCGGCCTGCGGGGTGTCGCCGCGCCGGGCGGGCCGTAGCCGACCCGGACCACCATCTGCACATGGCCGGGTCCCTCGGACGGGTCGCGGAGCAGCCTGCGGGTGTCGGGCCACTCGACCGCCTGGTGCAGCACGGAGACCCGCACCCCGCGGGCGGTCGCCAGCAACCAGGCGTGTTCCAGCGCCTGACCGGCGCGCAGCCAGTCCTCCGGCCGGTCGCCGTGAGTGGTGAGGGTGCACACCTGCGGCAGCGCCTCGAAACGCTCGGACGGCACCGCCGGCGCGGGCCCGGTGAAGCTGCGCATCGGCACCCGGGCCTCGTGGTCCAGCGGCCCGAGGGCAGCGGCGGGGATTCCGTCGGTGGCGGGCTCCTCCAGGCGCAGCCAACCGCGGGTCTCGGCCTGGCGGGCGACGTCGGCGGCGATCCGCTGCTCGGCCTCGGCGGTGAGCGCCAGGACCTGGCGGACGCCGGCCTCTTCCAGCGGGGAGAGCACCACACCCTCGGCTCCCGCGGCGGCGATCAACTCCCCGAGCACGGCTTCGGGCACGTCACGGTTGGTGAACGGACGGCGGCTGGAGTGCCGGTGCGGGATCGCCGCGTACAGGTCCGGGTCGAGCGTCGATGCCGACTCCGAGAACTCAAGAACAGCGGCCAGCTCCGGCTCCGCCGGGTCGGGCAGCAGCCGCACCGCCGCTCCTCGTCCGAGATGGTCGGCAGCCGTCCGAAGGTTGAACAGTGCAGCACCGACCGAGATCCACCGGGCCCGCCCGTCCGGGTCGGTGACCGGGACGGCGCGGGCCGGATCGCCGTACACCTCGAGACCGCGCGCGTCCGCCGTGGGACGGAAGCGCCACGGCTGGCTGTTGTGCAGCGAGGGTGCCGCTCCCCCGGCGGCGGCCAGCAGACGGTACTCGGCGGGGGTCAGCGACGGCTCGGTCATGACGGTCATCTCCTTGCTCCCCAGGCAGCGGCTCGAGACGGTGCGATCGACGAGTCCGGTGTGCCACGGGTCGCGACGCCTGTCGGGAAGCTCAAGGCGCCTACGTCGGTCGGCATCGACCTCTACGACCAGCATGTCCGCAGCAGCACCGTACGACCATTCGCGATGCATTCGGGCTGCGCCGTCACCCCGGCGCGCCCCTCCGTCCTGCGCCCGAGCGAGGGGCGGGCCGAGGGCAGGCGGGCCCGTTCGTCGTGGGCCCGTCGGCCCTCGCGCCCGACCGCTGCCGGACTTACGGTGCCGGTATGGGCACGGCGGCCGGCCACGGCTCGCCGACCCCGCACGGGTGGAGGAGAACCATGACGTCCGCCAGCGAACGCCGTCCGATCGTGTTCGGCGTAGACGCCCTCGAACCGGAGCCCATGGCGCTGGCCTGGGCCGCCGACGAGGCCGACCGGCGCGGCCTGCCTCTGCGGCTGCTCAGCGCCTTCTCGGTGACCGTCCCGGTGAGCGCCCAGGCGCACTGCCCGGTGGTCGTGGTGCGCGCACCCGAGCACATCACCCAGGACCCGCCCTACGTGGTGGTCGGGGTCGACGGCAGCGAATCGTCGGCTGCCGCCGTCGACGTCGCCTTCGACCTGGCGGCCCGGCGGGGCCCCGCGCTGCGGGCGGTGTGGGTGTGGCAGTCCCAGCTGATCGCGCGCTTCGACGAGGAGGGGGCCGTCCGGACGTTGTGGCGGCTACTGGCCGAGACCACGGCCGGGCGGTCCATGTCCTCTCCCGACCTGGAGCTCACCCATGAGGTGATCCGCGGCCACCCGGTCGAGGAACTGGCCAAGGCTTCCGAGCACGCCCTGGCCATCGTGGTGGGGCGTCGCGGCCGCGGCGGGTTCGCCGGTATGCGGCTCGGCTCCGTTCCGCACGGGCCGCTGCACCGCGCCCACTGCCCGGTCGTCACGGTTCCCCGGCTCCCGTCCTGACCATGTCCTCCGAGGCAGCGGACACCATCCACCAAGCCGGGGAGGCCGCGGCAACCGACGGCCCGGACCCGCGCGAGCCGCTCGCCCTGCTCTTCCGCGATCTGCGAACCTCCCCGCAGGGCCTCACGGAGCGTGAGGCGGCGCGCCGCCTGACGGTCTACGGACCCAATGCCCTCGCACGGCGCGGCGGACGTCGCTGGCCCCGGGAGCTGGCACAGCAGTTCACCCACCCGCTGGCGCTGCTGCTGGCGTTCGCCGCGCTCCTGGCAGCCCTCAGCGGCGCTCTCGCGCTGGCGGCGGCAATCCTGGTGGTGATCCTGCTCAACGCGCTGCTCGCGTTCGTTCAGGAGCGCCAGGCCGAGCAGGCCGTGGAAGCGCTCGCCGACTTCCTGCCCGAGCAGGCGACCGTGGTGCGCGCCGGAGTGCGTCGCCAGGTCACTGCGGCCACGCTGGTGCCCGGTGACGTCCTGGTGACCGAGGAGGGCGACCAGGTCTCCGCCGACGCCCGCCTGCTGTCGGGTGGCGTGGAGGTCGACCTGTCCGCACTGACCGGCGAGTCCGTCCCGGTGTTCCGCTCCGCCGAGTTCGCGGATGACTCCGGGCCCGTCCTGGGGGCGCGCGACCTGCTCTTCTCCGGCACCGCCTGTACGGGAGGACAGGCTCTGGCCGTGGTCACCGCCACCGGTATGCACACCGAGCTGGGTCGGATCGCGGCGCTGAGCCAGCGCACCCGGCGGGAGGAGAGCCCGCTGGAGCATCAGGTCAAGCGAGTCGCCCGGCTGATCGCCGTGATCGCCATCGGCGTGGGGGTGGCGTTCCTGCCGATGGGCCTCGCCGCCGGGCTGTCCCTGGCGGCGGCGGTGTCCTTCGCGATCGGTCTGCTGGTCGCCAACGTGCCCGAGGGCCTGCTGCCGACCATCACCCTCGCCCTCGCCGCCGGGGTCCGCGACCTGGCCCGCCGCGGTGCCGTGGTCAAGCGGCTGTCCGCGGTGGAGACACTGGGCTCGACCACGGTCATCTGCACCGACAAGACCGGAACGCTGACCGAGAACCGGATGCGCGTCACAGCTGTCTGGATCCCCGCCGGTGAGGTCCCCCTCGACGGCGCTCCGCAAGCGCCCGCCGACCTGCTCCCGCTCGCCGACGCGGCCGCCACCTGCACCACGGCCGACCCGGGAGCCGGCCACGGCGACCCGACCGAACTCGCGCTGCTCGAGCTGGCCGCCCGCCTCGGCATGCCCTGCCCGCCCGAGCAGCGAGAGCGTGGACGCCGGGCGGTGTTCCGCTTCGACCCGCACGTCAAACTGATGACCACCGCCGACGAACGCGACGGCAGGGTCGTCCTACACAGCAAGGGCGCCCCGGAGGAGGTCCTCACCCACGCCGTCGACGTGCTCGACCACGGCACCGTACGCGCGCTCGCCCCCGCCGACCGCAGCGAAGTCGTGCAGGCCGTCGGCCGACTGGCCGCGCGCGGGCTGCGGGTCCTCGCCGTGGCTCGGCGGCCGCTCGCTCCCGGGCAACAGCCACCGGCCCGCCGCGAGGACGCAGAGCAGCGGCTGTGCCTGATCGGCCTGGTCGCCATGGCCGACCCACCCCGGCCGGAGGTCGCCCGATCCATCGAACAGGCCCACCGCGCCGGGATCACCGTGCATGTCGTCACCGGTGACAACGGCCTGACAGCGGCCGCCGTCGCCGAGCAGGTCGGCATCGGCCACCGCGGCATGCGCATCGTCACCGGCACGGAGCTGGATGCGATGGGCGACGACCGGCTGGACGCGCTGCTGGGCCGCGGCGAGGAGGTGATCTTCGCGCGCACCTCGCCGGAGGCGAAGCTTCGGATCGCCGATGCTCTGCGCGCCGAGGGCCACACAGTGGCGATGACCGGGGACGGCGTCAACGACGCCCCCGCGCTCCGGCGGGCCGACATCGGTGTGGCGATGGGTCGCTCCGGTACGGACGTCGCCCGTGAAGCCGCGACGATGGTGCTGACCGACGACAACTTCGCCACCATCGTGGCGGCGGTCGAGATGGGCCGGCGGACCTACGACAACATCCGCAAATTCATCGTCTACATCTTCAGCCATGCGGTCCCCGAGGTCGTCCCGTTCCTGGTGTTCGCGCTCGCGGGCGGCACCGTTCCGCTGCCGCTGACGGTGATGCAGATCCTCGCCATCGACCTCGGCACCGACACCCTGCCGGCCCTCGCCCTCGGCCGGGAGAGGGCCGAGCCCGGGCTGATGGACCGCCCGCCCCGCCCGCGTGACGAGCGGGTGATCCGAGGAACCATGCTGGCCCGCTCCTGGGGGTTCCTCGGTCTGATCTCCGCCGTCCTGATCATGGGCGGCTACTTCCTCACCCTCACCTCGGGCGGCTGGCACCCCGGCGACCCGACCGGCGCGGGCACCGCGCTGCACCTGACGTACCAACAGGCCACCACCGTCGCCTGGCTCGGCATCGTCTTCTGCCAGATCGGCACCGCCTTCGCGGCCCGCACCGAACACGCCCCACTGCGCGCGATCGGTGCCCTCAGCAACCCGCAGCTGCTCGGTGGCATCGCCTTCTCACTGGCCTTCGCCGCCACGATCGTGTACGTCCCCGCCCTGCACCGGCTGTTCGGCACAGCGGCGCTCACCCCGACGCAGCTCGCAATCGTCGTCCCCTTCCCGTTCGTGGTCTGGGGTGCGGACGAGCTGCGCCGGGCCCTCGTCCGGCGCCGTACTGCCGCTCTCCCGGTCCCGGTGCCGTCTGCGCCCGCCCCTCCCCTGCCGGTCCGGCCGGCTGCCGAGGAGCCCGGCCACCACCCGCTGACCGTCCTGCTCGCCCGCCACGGCTGGAACGCCCACCGCCTCGTCCACGCGCTGGGCGTCAGCGAGCACGCAGCGGCCGAGATCGTCGCCCACGCCCGCCGGATCGCCGCCGAGCACGGGCACCGGATGTCCTGACACGCCGGTCCCCCGACACCGCCCCGCTCACGGCGCTGCCGCTGCTCACCGCCCCGGAGCGCCGGGGCCGACCCGGTCGGCCCACCGTCCCGCCCCCAGTGCGACTACCGTGACCACGGCTCCGAGGCACAGGACACGCTGCCACACGCCGGCCCCCAGCAGGTGCTCGTTCGGCGGCCGGCGCGGGCGCCGCATCGCCCGGCCGGAGACGGGCTCCGACCGCGGCCCCGGTCAGCCCATGGGTGAGGAGGTTGATCCAGAGGATCTGGCCCGCGCGCAGCGGCAGCGCGAGGCCCAGGAACGGGCCCAGGAGCATCACCAGGATCTCCGCCGCACCGCCGGACATCGCGTAGACCAGGAAGTGGATCGGTGCGCGCGAAGACCCGCACCCGCGAAAGGTCCGGCACGGCCCCAGCGGCGAGCTCCCGACCGGCGTCCACGCGGGCCGCCGTCTCACCGTCCTTCAGCAGGCCCGCGCGGTCGGCGATCGCGCGGGCGGTGGCGGGGTGGTCCCCGGTGATCAGCACCGGGGTGATTCCGGCCCGGTGGCAGGCTGCGACGGTCGCGCAGCGCCACCTCGGTCGGGTCGCCGAGGGCGGTCCACTGATCGTCGTCCGCCGAGGGCGGCAGCAGCGTGGCGTCGTTGCACAGTGCGGTCACCCGCAGCAGGGCCCGCGCCGCGGGCTGCGCCACAGCGCAGCGAGGTCGCGATCCGGCCCAGCGCGCGGTCCGGGCCGGTGGCCGAACCGGACCCCGAGGTGGGGGCCGGGCGGCCCTTGGGTTGCGACACCCGGCGGTGCACGGTCGGATCGGGTGCGACCGCATTGCTCCCGAGCCGAGAGCGGGGTACGAGATGGACACCGCAGTCCCTCACGAGCGACGGATCGTCGTCGGCGTTGACGGCTCGTCCCCGTCCAAGCGCGCACTGCGATGGGCCGTCGGACAGGCCGCCGCGACCGGCGCCACGGTCGAGGCGGTGATCTGTTGGCGGTTCCCGAAGGTCCACGGCTGGGCGCCGGCATCGGTCGACCGAGAACTCGGAACGGTCGCCGGCAGGATGCTGGCACAGGCCATCACTGAGATCACTGCGGACGACGAGCCGGTCGAGATCCGCCAGATCGTCGAGTCCGGCCACGCCGCGGAGGTGCTTCTCGAACGGGCGCGCGGCGCTGAGCTCCTGGTCGTCGGCAACCGCGGGCTCGGCGGCTTCGCCGGCACACGGCTGGGCTCAGTGGGCCAGCACTGCGTCCAGCACGCCCCGTGCCCGGTCGTCGTCGTCCGCGGCGACCAGGCCTGACAGCCGGGGCCGCCGGCACCGTCGCCGGGCGGCCGTGAACGAGGTTCCCGGACCTGCGATTGCGACCGAGATCAGACAGAGTAAGACTTCTTAGGCAAGGCTTACCTATTAGCTGACCGGACATGATGGGCTCCGAAGAAGCGCGATAGTCATGACAGGCGACGGCTCGCAGATCGCGCTGCTCGGTGCCATCGCCGGCCTCGCCGTCTTCCTCGGTCTTCCGATCGGACGCCTGCTGTCCGGGTGCGTCGGGCCTGACCGAACAGCTTGCCCCGCGGGCCAGGTGTCGGCCCCGCGCTCGCGGGGGTTGGAGGTAGTTCCAGGACCAGGACATTCCGGAATGATTCGCATTCGAATCGGTGGGCCTCCGGCGAAATGGCTTCCATCCGCTGGCGCATCGAGCTCCGCGTCGCCTCGCCCGGTCCGGGCGGGTGAGGCGACAGCCACGCCGAGTGGTGGGACGGCCACGCGCCGGTCACCGTGGCGTACGACATCGGCGGCTGAGGTCACGGTCGGGTCCGCGGTTCGCGCGTCGATGCCGAGGCCGCGCCCCCTGGATAGACTGACCAGGCGTTCCAGGAACGGACCGGGCGCGGGCGGCGGAGCACCTACGGCGCCACGTCGTCGCGCGTGTACGCCACTCTCCGTGACCGCAGCGGGCAGGGGCGAGCCGGTCGTGGGGCGGCGGGCCATCGATCGGACGGGAGCCCTGCCATGGCAAACGCGTCCAGGTCTCCGGGCGGCTACGACCCCCGGATCACCCGCCCCGTGTCCGCCCGCGCCCCGTCGCCGTCGGCGGCCCGCCAGGGCGCCGCCGAGCCGACCGCGGCCAACGACCGGCTGGCGCTCAACGGCATGGGCAGCTTCGACTGGGACCTCGACAAGGACACCTACCACCTCGACGACGTGGGCCTGGACGTGTTCGACCTCCGGGCCGACGAGTTCGACGGACACCCCTCGTCACTCTCCGCCAGGGTGCTGCCGGCGGACAGCGAGCGGCTTGACGAGGCCGTCTCGCTCGCGCTGCGCGAGGGGCACCTGACCTTCGCGTGCTACTTCCGCCTGGTCTGCCGCGACGGGTCCCTGCGCTGGGCGCACACCCAGGGGCGCGTCCTGCGCGACCCGCAGGCCCGGCCGTACCGCATCGTCGGCATCGTCCGCAACGCCGAGGAGGAGCTGGCCCACGCCGAGGGGATGCGCACGCTCGCCGCCGACCGGCGCCGCCAGACCGACTCCGTGCGCGCCACCACCGAGGCCCTCGCCCGCGCCATCACCGTCCGCGACGTGACCGGCGTGCTGACCGACAGCGAAGGGCTGCGACGCTTCGGCGCGGACGGACTGGCCCTCGGGCTGGTCGACGGGGACGTGATGCGCCTCGTCGCCGCGACCGAGCAGCCGTCGGCGGAGCTCAGGGCCCGGGACGACCTGTCGCTGACCCACCTGGGCGACGGCCTGCCACTGTCCGAGGCCGTGCTCACCCGGCGCCCGCGGTTCGTCAGCACCAGGGAGGAGCTCACCACCCGCTACCCCCGGCTGCTGCCCTACGCCGAGGAGATGGGGATCGAGGCGGCGGCCTTCCTGCCGCTGGCCGCCCAGGCCCGCTCCATCGGCGCGCTGGGCCTGTTCTACCGGGACGGGCGCCCCTTCAGCACCGAGGACCGCAATATCTGCATCGCGCTCAGCAGTGCCGTCGCGCAGTCCCTGCAGCGCGCCATGCTCTTCGACCAGGAGCGCGAGTTCGCGACCACGCTCCAGAACACCATGCTGCCGCGCCGCATCCCCGAGATCACCGGCGGCGAGGTGGCCGTCCGCTACCGTGCCGGCCACAGCGGACGCGAGGTGGGCGGGGACTGGTACGACGTCATCCCCCTGCCCGGTCGGCGGGTCGGTCTCGTGGTCGGCGACGTGGAGGGGCACGACAGCCACGCGGCCGCCATCATGGGCCAGTTGAGGATCGCCCTGCGGGCCTACGCCACCGAGGGACACACGCCCGCCACGGTGATGGCCCGCGTGTCCAGGTTCCTCGCCGACCTCGACACCGAACGGTCCGCGACCTGCATCTACGTCGACGCCGACCTGGAGACCGGGACGCTGCGCCTGGTGCGGGCCGGCCACCTCGAACCGCTCGTGCGGCGCGGCACCGGCCTGACCGCCTGGGCCGGCGTCCGCGGCGGTCTGCCGCTCGGCGTGGCCACGGTGTTCGGCCAGGACTCCTACCCCGAGACCCGCCTCGACCTCAACCCCGCGGACACCCTGCTGCTGTGCACCGACGGAATGGTCGAACACCCCGGCCGGGACATCACCGACGGCCTCGACGCGCTCGCCGCCGCCCTGCGCGCCGGCCCGCTCGACACCGAGGCGCTCGCCGACCACCTCTGCGGCAGCCACCCCAGCCGCCTCGACAACAGCGACGACCTGGCGCTCCTGCTGCTGCACCGCGCAGCCGTACCCGGCGCCCACACCACCCGGCAGATGACCCAGCACGTCCACCAGGCCGACCCGGAGGGGCTGGCGGAGACCCGGGCCATGCTCCGCCAGGCCCTGGCCGCGTGGGGTGCGACCGACCTGCTGTCCGACGTCGAACTCACGGCGGACGAACTGATCACCAACGCCCTGGTCCACACCGACGGGGGCGCACTGCTCACCATCGAACTGCGGGCCGGAACCGCCCCCTGCATCCGCCTGGAGATCCGGGACCGCTCCAGCGTCCTGCCGCGCCGCCGGGCCCCCGGCGAGACCGCCACCTCCGGCCGCGGGCTGCTGCTGGTGGACGCCCTCGCCGGGAGCTGGGGCGTGGAGCCGCTCGGCAGCGGCAAGAACGTCTGGTGCGAGTTCCCGCTGGCGGCCTGACCGCCGCGCCTGACCGCCGCGCCCGGCCGACCGCGGCACGGCCCGCGGCCGCGGGGCCAGCGGCGGTGGGGTCAGCGGCCGCGGGGTCAGCCACGGTGGGGTTGCGGGGCGCCGAGGCAGGGGGACGGGTGCGGGGTGGTGGGGGCCGTCGCGTCCCAGGCCTGGAGGGCGGCGAGGGCGGCGGCGCGTTCGGCCGGGGCCGGCCGGTCGCCCTCCGCGGTGAGCAGGTAGTCGGCGACCGGGGTGAGCAGCAGGGTGGCGGCGCCGGCCGGCAGCAGGAGGGCCTCGTCCCAGCGGTGCCGGATGACGGTGCGGCGCAGCAGGGTGCCGTGCCGCGGCCGGAGCGGGCGGGCCTCGGTGCGGCGGCGCCGGAGCTCGGGGCCGACCTCGGCCTCCAGGACGGTGCGCACTCCGCCCAGCGGGCCCAGCGGCACGTGCTCGGCGGCGAGGTCGAGCAGGGCGACGGCCTCCGGGGCCAGCCGGTAGGCGGCGACCACCGCGGCGGTCTCGACGGGTTCGAAGGGCTGTCCGGCCAGCTGGGCCACGTCGATGACGTCGCCCGGGCCGAAGGGGCGGCGGAGCCCGTCCTCGGCGAGGGCGATCAGGCACTCGACGTGGTCGTCGGCGGCCAGGTAGGGGCGGACCGGGACGGTGGCGAGGTCGCCGGTGAGAGCGGCGGTCGCGACCCGTACCTGGTACCAGGGGTCGAGCAGCGGGTCCTCGGCCGGCCAGCGCAGGGTGACGGCGGTGTGCCGGGGCCGCTCGCCGAGAAGGGTGACCTCGACGGACTCCACCGGGTGGTCGGTGACCAGCCGGTTGACGGCCTGCCAGAGCGTGGCCTCGGTCGGGCTGACGAGGGCGAGTTCGCCCAGCGGCCGCGGCAGGTCGGACGGGTAGTGGGCGGCCAGCGGCAGGTCCCGGATCGGCCGGACCCCGGTGGCGTCGGCGAGGTCGTCGGCGATCCCGGCGTAACAGCGGGCCCGTTCGCGGGCGCGCTGCAGCTCGGCGCGGGCGTGCTCGCCCATCCGGACGCCCTCCCGGTCCAGCGCGGCGAGCACCAGGTAGGGGAGGTTCCGGCCTGCGCGGGCCCGGTGGAGCAGTTCGACCGGGCCGGCGCCCGGATCGAGCTCGAGCAGCCGGTAGAGCAGGTCGGTGTTCATGGGTGTCCGCCTCCGAGGGCCGTGGGTGGTCGCCGGGCGGTGGCGGGGCGACCGGGTGTGTGGCGGGTCCAGCGGTGCGTGCCGCGCCGACCGTGGACGCCACACCGGTGATTGTGGTGGGCGCCGATCAACACCGGATCACCACGGGCTCTACGATCCCTCGACATTTCGACGGGTGCCGTGGGTTGATAGGGGCTCATCAATCGGGGGCGGGCACGTGCTGGGGCGGGGGCGAGCACATGAAGCGGGCAGGTGCAGGAATGGGTGATTTCCGGTTCTCCGTGCTGGGGCTGATGCGGGCGCAGCGCGGTACCACCGTGTTGAAGGTCGGCAGCCCGCAGCAGCAGGCGATGCTGGCGGTGCTGCTGCTGCGGCCGGGGCACGGTGCGAGCGCCACGGACCTGATCGACGCCCTGTGGGGCGAGGAGCCGCCGAGCACCGCGATGACGACGGTCCGGACGTACGCCTGGCGGTGGCGCAAGGTGCTGCACGGCGAGGGGCCGGACGCGCCGAACGTGCTGACCTCGGTCGGGGACGGCTACCGGCTGGTGCTGCCGAAGCACGCCGTGGACGCGGCGCAGGCGGAGGAGCTGGCGGCGCAGGCCGAGCGGACGGCGGCGGCCGGGGGGCCGCAGCAGGCGCGTGATCTGTTGAACCAGGCGCTGGAGTTGTGGCAGGGCGAGCCGCTGGTCGGCATCCCGGGGCCGTTCGCGCAGCGGCAGCGGCAGCGGTTGCAGGAGCTGCGGCTGACGCTGCTGGAGGAGCGGATCGCCCTGGACCTCGCGCTGGGGCGGTTCTCCCGGTGCATCCCGGAGTTGACCTCGCTGACCACCGAGCACCCGTTGCACGAGCGGGCGTACGGGCTGCTGATGCGCGCGCTGTACCAGGCCGGAAGACAGGCGGACGCGCTGGCGGTGTACCGGAGCGCGCGTCAGTTGTTCCTGGCGGAGCTGGGGGTGGAGCCCGGGTCGGAGCTGGAACTGCTGCACCAGCGGATCCTGGAGGGCGACCCGTCGCTCGCCGCGCCGGCGCCGTCGGCGGTGGTCGTGTCCGGCCCGGACGGCGCGAACGGCTTGAACGGCTTGAACGGCGCGAACGGGCTGAACGGCCCGAACGGCGCGATCGGGCTGAACGGCGTGCACGGCCCGAGCGGCCCGAGCGCCCCGAACGGGTCGGCCGAGCCGCGGGTCGAGCCGCCGTACCCGCCCGCCGCGCCCGCCGTGACGGACAGGGAGTCGGCCGCCACACCCGCCGGGGCCCCGGCGACCGCCCCCCGCCCGGCCCAACTGCCGCCCGACGCTGCGGACTTCACCGGCCGCACGGTACTGGTCGAGCGGCTGGGCGAGGCGCTCGGCGCCCCGGACCGGCGGGCGCTGGTGATCGCGACCGTGGTCGGGATGGGCGGGGTCGGCAAGACCGCGCTGGCCCTGCACGTCGCCCACCGGGTCCGCGACGCCTATCCGGACGGGCAGCTCTACGCCGACCTGCGGGGCGCCGACGCCACCCCGGCGGACCCGGAGGCGGTGCTCTGCGGCTTCCTGGTGGCGCTCGGCGTGCCGGCCGACGCGGTGCCCGAGGGGCTGGACGCCCGCTCGGCGCTGTTCCGTTCGGTCGTCGACGGCCGGCGCCTGCTGCTGGTGCTCGACAACGTCCACGACACCGCGCAGATCAGACCCCTGCTGCCGGGTGCGGTCGGCTGCGCCGTGCTCACCACCAGCCGGACCCGGCTGTCCGGCCTGCCCGCGCCCGTCCAGGCCGATCTCGGGGTCTTCGAACCGGAGGAGGCCCTGGAGCTGCTGGGCCGCACCATCGGCGCGGAGCGGCTGGCGGCCGAGCCGGAGGCCGCCCGGGACCTCCTGGTCGTCTGCGGCCACCTCCCGCTCGCGGTCCGGATCGTGGCGGCCCGGCTGGCGGCCCGGCCGAGCTGGACGGTGCAGACGCTGGGCCGCCGGCTGGCGGTCGAGCGCCGGCGGATCGACGAGCTGCGCATCGGCGACCTCGAGGTGGAGGCGGCCTTCGAACTGAGCTACCGCCAGTTGTCGCCCGCCCAGGCCCGGGCGTTCCGGCTGGTCGCCTCGGTGGACGGGCCGGACATCGGGCTGCCCGCCGCGGCCGCCCTGCTGGACCTGGACGAGTACGACGCCGAGGACCTGCTGGAGGCCCTGGTGGACGTGGCGATGATGGAGTCGCCGTTCCCCGGCCGTTACCGCTACCACGACCTCCTGCGCGCCTTCGCCCGGCGACGACCCGACGGCCCCGGCACGACGCTGGAGGCCCGTGACCGGCTGCTCGACCACCTGCTGGCCACCGCCTGCTCGGCCTTCCAGTACGCCGTCCCCGGGGACCCGGCCGCCGGCGCGCTCGGTCCGGCGCGCGGGCCGGGCGTGGCGCTCGGCAGCCCGGACGGCGCCCGGGCCTGGGCCGAGGCGGAGGGCTCGGGGGCGATCGCGGTCGCCGCCCAGGTCGCCGCCTGGACGATGGCCGAGGCGCCGGCGGCACCGGACGGCACCGGCGCGCAGGGCGCCCTCCCGGATCCGCTGCGGGCCGCGATCGACCTGCTGATCGCGCTCACGCCCTTCGTGCTGGCCCCGCCCGGTGCCCGGCTGGCCGCCACGGCGGACGCCCTGGCGGCCGCGGCGGACCACCGCGCCGACCCCCGGGCAGCGGGCCGGGCGCACTTCCTGCGCGGCAACGTCGCCCTGGCCACCACCCGGCTGGAGGAGGCCGAGGCGGCGGGCCGCCTCGCCGTGGCCGCCTCGCGCTCGGCGGGAGACACGGTGATCCTGCGCCAGGCGCTGAACGACCTCGGTCTGGTCTGCCAGTTCCTCAGCCGCTACGACGAGGCCGTCGAGCACTACGACGAGGCGTTGCTGCTGGCCCGCGAGCTCGGCCACCGCTCGGGGGCGCTGGTGACGACGGTGAACGCGGCGCTGGCGCGGGTGCGCAGCGGCCGGGCCGCCGAGGCGGTGGAGATCTGCCACGAGGCGCTGGCCGAACTGCGTACCCGGCACGACGATCCGGGCCGGGCGTACACCCTGTACGTGCTGGGGCTGGCGCTGCACGGGCTGGAGCGGCACGAGGAGGCGGTGACCTGGTTCGGCGAGTGCCTGGCGGTGGCCACCGCGGCCGGTCTGCAGGCCCGGGCCGCGCACGCCCGCTACCGGCTGGCGGACAGTCTGCGGTCGCTGGGCCGGACGGAGGAGGCGTTCGAGCACGCCGGGCGGGCGCTGGAGCTGTGCGAGGAGCTGGGGGCGGAGCGGGACCAGGCGCAGGCGCTGGTGGTGCTGGGCCGGACGCTGGCGGACCTCGGGCGCGGGGCCGAGGCGCGGGGCCGGTGGCGGGCGGCGCACGCGATCTTCGTCCGGCTGGGGCTGCCGGACGCCCGGGAGGTGGCGGGGCTGCTGGCCCGGGGATCCGGGGAGGGCCCGTCGGTCGCGGGCGGGGACGGGGGCCCGTCGGTCCGGGAGGGGGACGCCGTCGCGTCGGTCCGGGAGGAGCGACGGGGGAAGGACCGGGAGGCGGCGGTCGTGCCGCTGACGGGCTGCCGGCCGGGGCGTTGACCTGCTGCGGCGGTCGAGGCGACGCGGGGGCGGGTCACACGCCGGGTGGCGCGGGGGCGGGTCACACGCCGGGTGGCGCCGGGCCGGGTCACCGCCGGGCGGGGTGACGGGTAGGGGCCGCTGCCGGGCGGGGTGATCCCCAGGGGGTCACCGCCGGGCCGGATGTCCCGGGAAGAATCGATCCTGCAGTCGGAGCCGCCCGCTCAGGAGCCGGTGCTGTTCCAGTCGCCGGTGCTGCCGTGCACGGTGGTGGAGGTCGGGGTCGGGGCGGCGGGGGTGGGAGTCGGGGTCGCGTCACCGACCACCACCGTCGCCGACCCGGTGCCGGCCGCCCCCGCCACCGCGGCCGTGGCGGTGACGCCTGCGCCGAGGGCGATGGCCACCCCGAGGCCGGCGGCGAACAGGCGGCGGCGGGCGGAGGCGGTGGCCGGACGCTTCGTCATCTCTGGTGCTCCCTTGGTCGCTTCCCTGGTGGGGAAGGGCTCCTTCGTGGTGTGGCACCAGTCTTGCGGGGGCCGTTCAACGGCCGATCTACGGCGGAGCACCGATGGTCACCGACCGCCGGATCAGGCCGCCGCGCGGATCTCCAGGGTGCAGCACTTGACGCTGCCACCGCCCTTGAGCAGCTCGCTCAGGTCCATCCCGATCGGCCGGAAGCCGCGCTCCCGCAGCCGCGCCGCCAGGCCCACCGCCGCCTCCGGCAGCACCACGTGCAGGCCGTCGCTCACCGCGTTCAGCCCGAAGACCTCGGCGTCGGCCTCGCTCACCAGCAGGGCGTCCGGGAAGAGCCGGCGCAGGACGGCCCGGCTGCCGGGCGAGAACGCCTCCGGGTAGTACATGATCTCGTCCCCGTCGAGCACCGACAGCGCGGTGTCGAGGTGGTAGAAGCGCGGGTCGACCAGCTCCAGGCCGACCACCGGCCGGCCGAAGAACTCCTGCGCCTCGGCGTGGCCCTCCGCCACGCTGCGGAAGCCCCGGCCGGCCAGCACGTAGCCCGCGGTCAGCAGGAGGTCGCCCTCGCCCTCGTTGACGTGCTCGGGGTCGTGCGTCGCGAAGCCGCGGTCGCGGAACCACTCCAGGTAGGCGGGGCCCTCCGCGGCCCGTTCGGTGTTGCGGAAGCGCGCGCCGAGCACCCTGCCGTCCACGACGGTGGCCCCGTTGGCCGCGTAGACCATGTCGGGCAGGCCGGGCAGCGGGTCGATCAGGTCGACCCGGTGGCCGAGTTCGGCGTAGAGGGCGTAGAGCCGCTCCCACTGGGCGACGGCGAGGTCGGTGTCCACCGGTTTGGCCGGGTCCATCCACGGGTTGATGGCGTAGGTGACGTCGAAGTGGGTCGGCCGGCACATCAGGTAGCGGCGCGGACGGGCGGTGCGGGTCATCGGGATCCTCCGGATGCGGGGCGGGGAGAGGTGGGGGAGACGGCGGGAGAGGGGACGGGGAACGCGGGTGCGGCAGGAGCGGATGACGGATGGTCAGGCCGCGGGCTTGGACGGCCGGGTCGGGAAGTCCCGCAGGCCGCGCAGCGGGCTGGCCAGCAGCAGCAGACCGGCCGAGAGCAGCACCCCGGCCATCACCCAGATGGTGGTGCGGGCGCCGAGCACCTCGCCCAGGTAGCCGCCGAGCAGGGCGCCCACCGGGATGGCGCTGTAGTTGAGGGTCGCGGAGCTGGCCCGGATCCGGCCGATCAGCTCGGGCGGGCAGTAGGCCTGGGAGAAGCTGCCGGCCAGGACGTTGCCGGCGACCACGCCGCAGACCGCGACGGCCCAGGCGAGCGCGCTCACCGCCAGCGGCAGCCGCTCGCCCGCCAGCGGCAGCAGCAGGATGAACGGCGCGGCCACCAGCTCGCAGGCCAGCAGGCCGCGCGCGGTGCCCAGCCGGCGGGCGATCCGCCCGGCCAGCATCGCCCCGGCCAGGCCGCCGACGCTCACCAGGGCGAACACCGCGCCCACCGCGCCCGGTTCGATCCCGACGCTGCGGACCAGGAAGACCGTCTGCACCGCCTGGATGCCGTTCAGCCCCAGGTTGCCGACCGCCGCGAAGCAGGCGAAGGTCCGCAGGTACGGGTCGCGCAGCAGGAACCGCACGCCCTCGCCGATCTCGCGCGGGATGCCGCGCCGCTCGGACGCCGGCGGGGGGTGCTCCTGCGTCCTGATCCGCCGCAGGCAGATCGCCGACACCAGGTAGGTCAGCGAGTCGACGAGCATCCCGCTGGCGGCACCGAAGGCCTGCGAGAGCAGACCGGCCGCGCCCGGCCCGGCGATCTCCGCCGCCGAGGCCCCGGAGCGCAGCTTGACGTTGGCCTCCAGCAGGTCGGCCTTCGCCACCAGGGTGGGCAGCACCGCGCCGTACGCGGTGGAGAAGAACACCTTCACCGCTCCGGTCAGCAGGGCCACCACCACCAGCTGGGCGAGCGAGAGCGCCCCCAGCCAGGCGGCCACCGGGACGCTGCCGAAGAACAGGAGCAGCAGGAGGTCGCAGACCAGCATCACCCGCAGCCGCGGCCAGCGGTCCACCCAGGCGCCGGCCGGAAGGCCGAGGAAGAGCCAGGGCAGCCAGGCGGCGGCGTTGATCACGCCCACCGCGAGCGGGCCTGCGCCCAGGGTGACCACGGCCACCAGGGACAGCGCCACGCTCCCGACGGCGGTGCCGAGGTTGCTGGTGGTCTCACCGATCCAGAGCCGGCGGAAGTCCCCGTGGGCCCAGAGCCCCCACCGGCTGCGCGGCGGGCGCGGCGGCGCCGGTGACTCGATCGGGACGGTGGTGGTCATCGCGGATCACGCTCCAAGCTTCTCGGCGAGCACGGCGGCGATCCGTGCGAGGGGTTCCGGCCCGGCCAGCTCGCCGTGCGCGCAGTCGAGGCGGTGGGGCTCGACCGCCCCGTCCAGGTACGGGTGCCAGGCCTGCTCGTACGGCCAGTCGGCGGGCTTGCCGGTGGTGGCCCCGAAGAAGACGGCGGGGCCCCGGTAGCGGTCGGGCACGTGCTCGGCCATCAGCTTGCGGTGCCGGTCGAAGACCTCCGGCAGGACGGCGACCGCCTCGCCGAGCACGGCCCGCAGGTCGGCGAGCCCCCGGCCGTCCGCCGGGTCGTAGCCGAGCGAGTGGAGCAGTTCGGCCAGGGTGTCGACGGCCTCGACGGGCGGGGCGTCGTCGGTGCGGGCCGCCGGCGCGCCGTCCAGCAGGGCGAGCAGGCCGACCTCGGCGCCCTCGGCCTGCAGGCGGACGGCCATCTCCTGCGCGACGACCGCGCCGAAGGACCAGCCCAGCAGGTGGTACGGGCCGTCGGGGCGGACCGCGCGGATCTGCCGCACGTAGTCCTCGGCGATCTCGGCGACGCTCGCCGGTGCGCCGCCGCGCAGGCCGCGGGCCTGGAGGCCGTAGACCGGCTGGTCGGGGCCGAGGTGGCGGAGCAGGCCGGAGTAGACCCAGCTGATGCCGGCCGCCGGGTGGACGCAGAACAGCGGGGGGCGGTCGCCGCCGGTGCGCAGCGGCAGCAGGACGTCCAGGGCGTCGGCGGCCGGGCCGTGGTCGAGCCGCCGGGCGAGCCCGGCCACGGTGGGCGCCTCGAACAGCGCCCGCATGCCGGGGTCCGTGCCGAGGGCGGTGCGGACGCGGGCGAGCAGCTTCATGGCGAGCAGGGAGTGGCCGCCGAGGTCGAAGAAGTCGTCGTCGATGCCGACGGTCTCCAGGCCGAGGGTCTCGGCGAACAGCTCGCAGAGGAGCTCCTCCTGCGGTGTCCGGGGGGCGCGGCCGCCGGTGAGCAGTCCGAAGTCCGGTGCGGGCAGTGCCGCCCGGTCGAGCTTGCCGCTGCCGGTGAGCGGCAGCGCGGCCAGCGGGACGACGGCGGCGGGCACCATGTAGCCGGGCAGGTGTCCGGCGGCGAAGGCGCGCAGTTCGGCGGTGTCGACCGGGCCGTCGGTGACGACGTAGGCGACCAGCCGCAGGCCGTCCGGGTCGGGCAGGACGGCGGCGGCGCCCACGCCCGGGTGGAGGGTCAGCACGTGCTCGATCTCGCCGAGTTCGATGCGGAAGCCGCGGATCTTCACCTGGTGGTCGGTGCGGCCGAGGTACTCCACGCCGCCGTCGCGGGTGCGGCGGGCGAGGTCGCCGGTGCGGTACATCCTCCCTCCTTGCCCGCCACCGGGCAGGAGGGGCCCGGCATCCGGCTCGAAGGGGCAGGCGACGAAGCGTTCCGCCGTCAGGCCCGGCCGGCCCAGGTAGCCGCGGGCCAGACCCGGACCGGCCAGGTACAGCTCCCCCGGCACGCCCGGGGGGACGGGGTTGAGGTGCTCGTCCAGGACGTACGCCCGCACACCGGCGATCGGGCCGCCGAGCCCGGGGCGCTCCACCGCGTCCAGCGGCTGGGCGAGGGCGTAGACGGTGGCCTCGGTCGGGCCGTACAGGTTGTGGGCGGCGGTGCCCGGTGCCGCGCGCAGGCTCGTCCACAGCTGCTGTCCGACGGCCTCGCCGCCGAGCACCAGCACCGGCGGTGCGGCGGCGTCGAGCAGGCCCTCGGCGAGGAGCTGCTCGGCGTAGGACGGGGTGACGTCCATGGCGCCGATGCCGGCCGCGCGGACGTGCCGGACCAGCGCGGCCGGGTCGCGGCGCAGCTCGTCGCCGATCAGGTGCAGCTCGTGCCCGGCGAACAGCCAGAGCAGGCTCTGCAGGGATCCGTCGAAGCCGAGCGAGGCGGTGAGCGCGACGCGCAGCCGGCCGTGGGCGGCCTCGGCGGTGGCGATCAGCCCGCCGCGGTGGGCGGCCAGCAGGGCGGCGATGCCCCCGTGCGGGACGACGACGCCCTTGGGGCGGCCGGTGGATCCGGAGGTGTAGATGAGGTAGGCGGCGTTGTCGGCCGTGGCGCGCGGTGCCGGGTCGGTGTCCGGTCCGTCGGCCGCGCCGAGGTTCAGGGTGGGCCGTGCGGTCAGGGCCTCGGGCTTCGGCCAGCCCTCGTCGGTGAGGACGAGGGCGGCGCCCGCGTCGGCGAGGGTGGCGGCGGTGCGCTCGGCCGGGTGGTCCGGGTCCAGGGGCAGGTAGGCGGCGCCCGCCTTGAGCACGGCGAGGATCGCGACCACGCTCCCGGCCGAGCGCGGCAGGGCCAGGGCGACCACCGACTCGGGGCCGACGCCCGCCCCGATCAGGTGGTGGGCGAGCCGGTTGGCGCGGGCGTTCAGCTGGGCGAAGGTCAGCCGGGTGTCGCCGCAGACCAGGGCGACGGCCTCCGGGGTCGCGGCCGCCCGGGCCGCGAAGGCGGCCGGCAGCAGCGGGACCTCGGCCGGCAGGGCGGGGCCGGCCGTGGGCAGGGCGGCCCTCTCCTCGGCGGAGAGCAGCTCGACCCGGCCGATCGGCAGCCCGGGCTGCGCGGCCACCGCGGCCAGCAGCCGGCCGAACCGGACGGCGATCGCCTCGACCGTCGCGCGGTCGAACAGGTCGGTGGCGTAGTCGATCGCGCACTCCAGCCCGGCGGGCGCGCCGTCCGCGTCGAAGGACTCGCCGAGGCCCACGCTCAGGTCGAACTTGGCGACCGTCCCGTCGGAGGACTCGACGGAGGCGTCGAGCCCGGCCGGGGCGAACGGCGCGGAGTCCCCCTGGCCCTCCAGCAGCAGCGCCACCTGGAAGAGCGGGTGGCGGGCCAGCGAGCGGGCCGGGTTGAGCTCCTCGACGAGCCGCTCGAAGGGCACGTCCTGGTGGGCGTGGGCGTCGAGTTGGGTCTCCCGGACCCGGGCCAGCAGCTCGGTGAAGCTCGGGTCGCCGGAGGTGTCGGTGCGCAGCACCAGGGTGTTGACGAAGAAACCGACCAGGTCGTCCAGGGCCTCGTCGGAGCGCCCGGCCACCACGGAGCCGATCGGCACGTCGGTGCCCGCGCCGAGACGGGTGAGCAGGGCGGCGAGCGCGGCCTGCAGGGTCATGAACATCGTCACCCGGTGCTCGCGGGACAACTCGCCCAGCGCACGGTGGAGTTCGGCGCCGTAGGGCACCACGACCCGGTCGCCGTGGTGGCCGGCGGTCGCCCGGCGCGGCCGGTCCACGGGCAGCGACAGCTCCTCCGGCAGACCGGCCAGCGCCTCGCGCCAGTAGCCGAGTTGGCGGGAGAGCAGGCTCTCCGGGTCGTCCTCGGCACCGAGCAGCCCGCGCTGCCAGAGCGCGTAGTCGGCGTACTGGACGGGCAGCGGCGCCCACTGCGGGGCGGCGCCGTCGGTGCGGGCCGCGTAGGCCGTGGCGAGGTCCCGCAGCAGCGGGCCCATCGACCAGCCGTCCCCGGCGATGTGGTGCAGGACCAGGGCGAGCAGGTGCTCGCCGGGCGCGGACGGGATGACGTGGGCGCGGACGGGCAGGTCGGCGGCCAGGTCGAAGGGCCGGGCGGTGCAGCTCGCCGGCGCGGTGCCGGGCGGCAGCAGCTCGACGCGGACCCGGGCCTGCTCGGCGGGCAGGATCCGCTGGTGGGGGGTGCCGTCCTCCTCGGCGATCAGGGTGCGCAGGCTCTCGTGCCGGGCCACCACGTCCCCGAGCGCCAGCTCCAGCGCGGCGGTGTCCAGCTCCCCCGCCACGCGCAGGACGAGCGGCAGGTTGTAGAGGGCGCTGGGGCCCTCCATCCGGTCGATCAGCCAGAGCCGCTGCTGGGCGAAGGACAGCGGCAGCCGCTCCGGCCGCGCACCGCCCCCGGTGAGTGCCGGGCGCCCGGAGCCCTCGCCGCCCAGGCGGGCGGCCAGCCCGGCCACCGTCGGCGCCTCGAAGACGTCCCGGATGCCCAGTTCCGCGCCCGACGTGGAGCGCACCCGGCTGAGCAGCTTGGTCGCCAGCAGCGAGTGCCCGCCCAGGTCGAAGAAGTCGTCGTCGATGCCGACGGAGTCCAGCCCGAGCACCTCCGCGAACAGCCCGCAGAGGATCTCCTCCTGCGCCGTGCGCGCCGCCCGGCCGGCCGACAGCGCACCGAAGTCCGGGGCCGGCAGGGCCCGGTGGTCGACCTTGCCGCTGCCGGTCAGGGGCAGCGAGTCGAGCAGGACGACGGCGGCGGGCACCATGTAGCCGGGCAGCGATTCGGCGGCGAACCGGCGGAGCTCGGCGGCGAGTTCGGGCGTGTCCCGGTCCACCGTGCAGTAGCCGACCAGCCGGTCGCCGGTCTCGCTCTCCCGGATGGTGACCACGCACTGCCGGACGGCGGGGTGGCGTGCCACCACCTGCTCGATCTCGCCGAGTTCGACCCGGAAGCCGCGGATCTTCACCTGGTGGTCGGTGCGGCCGAGGTACTCCACGCCGCCGTCACGGGTGCGGCGGGCGAGGTCGCCGGTGCGGTACATCCTCCCTCCTTGCCCGCCACCGGGCAGGAGGGGCCCGGCACCCGGCTCGAACGGGCAGGCGACGAACCGTTCCGCCGTCAGGCCCGGCCGGCCCAGGTAGCCCCGGGCCAGACCGGTGCCGGCCAGGTACAGCTCCCCCGGCACGCCCACCGGCACCGGGTTGAGGTGCTCGTCCAGGACGTACGCCCGCACACCGGCGATCGGGCCGCCGAGCCCGGGGCGCTCCACCGCGTCCAGCGGCTGGGTGAGCGCGTACACGGTGGCCTCGGTCGGGCCGTAGAAGTTGTGGCCCGCGGTGTCGGGGTGCTCCCGCAGCCGCTGCCACAGGGCCTGGCCGATCGCCTCGCCGCCGAGCAGCAGCAGGCGCGGGGCGGGCGCGTCCAGCAGGCCCTCCTCGATCAGCTGCTCGGTGTAGGACGGGGTGAGGTGCAGGGCGTCGATGCCGGCCTCGGCGGTGTGGCGGACCAGCGCCGCCGGGTCGCGGCGCAGCTCGTCGCCGATCAGGTGCAGCTCGTGCCCGGCGTACATCCAGAGCACGGGCTCCAGGGAGGCGTCGAAGCAGAGCGAGGCGGTGAGCGCGATCCGCTGCCGGCCGTGGGCCTGTTCGGTGCGCTGGATCAGGGCGGCCCGGTGGGCGGCCAGCAGGGCGGCGACGGCGCCGTGCGGGACGACGACGCCCTTGGGGCGGCCGGTGGAGCCGGAGGTGTAGATGACGTAGGCGGCGTCGCCCGGGTCGACGGCGCGCTGCGGGTCGGCGGAGCGGGCCGGGTCGAGGGCGTGCTGCGGGTCGGCGCTGCAGCGCGGGTCGGCGGCGCCGTCCGCGGGGGGTTCGGTGACGTCCAGGGTCCGCAGCCCGGCCAGGACCTCGGGCAGCGGCCAGCGGTCGTCGGTGAGGGCGAGCGCCGGGCGGGCGTCCGCCAGCATGTGGGCGGTGCGCTCGGCCGGGTACTCGGCGTCCAGCGGCAGGTAGGCGGCGCCCGCCTTGAGCACGGCCAGCATGGCGACCACCGTCTCCGCCGAGCGCGGCAGGGCGAGGGCGACCACGGACTCCCGGCCCGCGCCGGCGGCCAGCAGGTGGTGGGCGAGCCGGTTGGCGCGGGCGTTCAGCTGGGCGAAGGTCAGCCGGGTGTCGCCGCAGACCAGGGCGACGGCCTCCGGGGTCGCGGCCGCCTGGGCCGCGAAGGCGGCCGGCAGCAGCGGAGCCTCGGCCGGCAGGGCGGGGCCGGCCGTGGGCAGGGCGGCCCGCTCCTCGGCGGAGAGCAGCTCGACCCGCCCGATCGGCAGCCCGGGCTGCGCGGCCACCGCGGCCAGCAGCCGGCCGAACCGGACGGCGATCGCCTCGACCGTCGCGCGGTCGAACAGGTCGGTGGCGTAGTCGAGGGCGCAGTCGATCCCGGTGAGCTCGCCGTCGGGGCCGAAGGACTCCTCGGCGATCAGGCTGAGGTCGAACTTGGCCGATCCGTTGCCCGCTCCGAGGGGTTCGACGCGCAGGCCCGCCGTGGCCGGCTCGGCCTGCTCGTTGCTCTGCAGCACCAGCATGATCTGGAAGAGCGGGTGACGGGCGAGTGAGCGGGCCGGGTTGAGCTCCTCGACCAGGCGCTCGAACGGGGTGTCCTGGTGGGCGTAGGCGCCCAGGGCGGTCTCCCGGGCGCGGCCGAGCAGCTCGGTGAAGCTCGGGTCGCCGGAGGTGTCGGTGCGCAGCACCAGGGTGTTGACGAAGAAGCCGACCAGGTCGTCCAGGGCCTCGTCGGAGCGCCCGGCCACCACGGAGCCGATCGGCACGTCGGTGCCCGCGCCGAGACGGGTGAGCAGGGCGGCGAGCGCGGCCTGCAGGGTCATGAACATCGTCACCCGGTGCTCGCGGGACAACTCGCCCAGCGCACGGTGGAGTTCGGCGTCGAGGCCGAGCGCCACCCGGCCCCCGCGGTGGGAGGCGACGGGCGGGCGGGGGCGGTCCGCCGGCAGCGTGGCCTCCTCCGGGAGGTCCGCCAGGGTCGCTCGCCAGTAGGCGAGTTGGCGGGCGGCCAGGCTCTCCGGGTCGTTCTCCTCGCCGAGCAGCCCGCGCTGCCAGAGCGCGTAGTCGGCGTACTGGACGGGCAGCGGCGCCCAGCCGGGGGCGGCGCCGTCGGTGCGGGCCGTGTAGGCCGAGGTGAGGTCGCGGACCAGCGGGCCGAGGGACCAGCCGTCGCTGGCGATGTGGTGCAGCGCCAGGACCAGCACGTGCTCCTCCGCGGAGACCCGCAACAGGGTGGCGCGGAGCGGGAGTTCGGTGCGCAGGTCGAAGGCGTGCCGGCACAGCCCGGCCACCGTGTCGGGCACCTCGTCGGCCGGGCACTCCCGGGTGTCGAGCCCGACGGCGGCCTCGCCGACGGGCAGGATCCGCTGGTGGGGGGTGCCGTCCTCCTCGGCGATCAGGGTGCGCAGGCTCTCGTGCCGGGCCACCACGTCCCCGAGCGCCAGCTCCAGCGCGGCGGTGTCCAGCGGCCCGGTCAGGCGCAGCGCCAGCGGGGCGTTGTAGAGGGGGCTGGGGCCCTCCATCCGGTCGATCAGCCAGAGCCGCTGCTGGGCGAAGGACAGCGGCAGCCGCTCCGGCCGCGCACCGCCCGCGGTCAGCGCCGGGCGCCCGGAGCCCTCGCCCAGGCGGGCGGCCAGCCCGGCCACCGTCGGCGCCTCGAAGACGTCCCGGATGCCCGGCTCGGCGCCCAGCGCCACCCGCACCCGGCTGAGCAGCTTGGTCGCCAGCAGCGAGTGCCCGCCCAGGTCGAAGAAGTCGTCGTCGATGCCGACGGAGTCCAGCCCGAGCACCTCCGCGAACAGCCCGCAGAGGATCTCCTCCTGCGCCGTGCGCGCCGCCCGGCCGGCCGACAGCGCACCGAAGTCCGGGGCCGGCAGGGCGGAGCGGTCCAGCTTGCCGTTGGCGTTGAGCGGCAGCGCGTCCAGGGCGACGACCGCGGCCGGGAGCATGTAGCCGGGCAGCGTCCGGGCGGCGGCGGCACGCAGCCCGGCGGTGTCCAGCAGGCCGTCGGCGACCACGTAGGCGATCAGCCGCAGCCCGTCCGCGTCGGGCAGGACGGCGGCCTGGAGCACCTGCGGGTGGGCCGTCAGGGCGCGCTCGATCTCGCCGAGCTCGATCCGGAAGCCGCGGATCTTCACCTGGTCGTCGGTGCGGCCCAGGTACTCCAGCTCGCCGTCGCGGGTGCGGCGGACGAGGTCACCGGTGCGGTACATCCTGGCGCCCGGCTCGAAGGGCGAGGCGACGAAGCGCTCCGCGGTCAGGCCCGGGCGGTGCAGGTAACCGCGGGCCAGGCCGGCGCCGGCCAGGTACAGCTCCCCCGGCACGCCGACCGGGACGGGGTTGAGGTGCCCGTCCAGGACGTGGGCGCGGGTACCGGCGACGGTGCGGCCGAGGACGGGCCGCCCGGTCGCCGCCAGCGGGTGGGTCAGGGCGTCGACGGTGCACTCGGTGGGGCCGTACAGGTTGTGGGCGGCGGTGCCCGGGGCCTCGCGCAGCCTGGTCCAGAGCGCCTGGCCGACGGCCTCGCCGCCGAGCAGCACCAGGGCGGGTGCGGGCTCCTCCAGCAGGCCCTCCTCGATCAGCTGCTCCGCGTAGGAGGGGGTCACCTCCAGCACGCCGATCCCGTGCTCGCGCACGTGGCCGACCAGGGCCCGGGCGTCGCGCCGCACGTCGCCGCCGATCAGGTGCAGCTCGTGGCCGGCGACCAGCCACAGCAGGCCGTCCCAGGAGGCGTCGAAGCAGAGCGAGGCGGTGAGCGCGACCCGCTGCCGGGCGGTGCCCGCCATCACGCCGGTGCGGTGGGCGGCGAGCAGCGCGGCGATGCTGCCGTGCTGGACCACGACGCCCTTGGGGCGGCCGGTGGAGCCGGAGGTGAAGATGACGTAGGCGGCGTCGGACGCCGCGGCCCGCGGGGCCGGGTCGGTCTCCGGGGTGGCGGCGTCGTCGCCGAGGTCCAGCACCGGGTGCCCGTGGAGGACCTCGGGCAGCGGCCAGCGCCCGTCGGTGAGGACCAGCGCCGGGCCCGCCTGCGCCAGGGTGTCGGCGGTGCGGTCGGCCGGGTACTCGGCGTCCAGCGGCAGGTAGGCGCCGCCGGCCTTGAGCACGGCGAGGACGGCGACCACCGTCTCCGCCGAGCGGGGCAGGGCCAGCGCCACCACGCGCTCGGGGCCGATGCCCGCGGCGATCAGCCGGTGGGCGAGGCCGTTGGCCCGGGCGTTGAGCTGCGCGAAGGTCAGGGAGAGCTCGCCGCAGACCAGCGCCACGGCGTCCGGGGTGGCGGCGGCCTGCGCCTCGAAGGCGGCCGGCACCAGCGGCACCTGCCCGGGCAGCGGCGTGTGGGCGTCCGCGGCCCGCTCCTGCTCCGTCAGGACGTCCAGCTCGGCGACGGAGCGGCCGGGGTCGGCGGCGACCTGGCGCAGGATGGTGTCCAGGGCGGCGGCGAGCCGTTCGGCGGTCTCGCGGTCGAACAGGTCGGTGGCGTACTCGAGGACGCCGGCCAGCCCCTCGCCGGCGCCGCCGGCGCCCTGCCGCTCGACCAGGCGCAGGGTGAGGTCGAAGGTGGCCGTGCCGAAGTCGACCGGCTCCTCCGTCACCGTCACGCCGGGCAGGTCCGGGCCGTCCTCGGCGGCGCCGGCGAAGGCCAGCATCACCTGGAACAGCGGGTGGCGGGCGGTCGACCGGGTCGGGTTCAGCTCCTCCACCAGCCGCTCGAACGGCACGTCCTGGTGGGCGTGGGCGGCGAGGTCGGTCTCCCGCACCCGGGCCAGCAGGTCCGCGAAGCTCGGCCGGCCGGACAGGTCGGTGCGCAGCACCAGGGTGTTGGCGAAGAAGCCCACCAGCTCGTGCACGGCCTCGTCGAGGCGCCCGGCCAGCGGGGTGCCGACGGGCACGTCGGTGCCCGCGCCGAAGCGGTGCAGCAGGGTGGCGTACGCGGCCCGCAGGACCATGAAGAGGGTGACGCCGTGCTCGGCGGCGAGTGCGGTGAGCCGGGCGTGCAGGGCGGCGTCGAACTCCAGCGGGACGACGGCGCCGCGGTGGGTGGCGACCGGCGGCCGCGGGCGGTCCAGCGGCAGCGGCAGCTCCTCGGGGACGCCGGCCAGCGCCTCGCGCCAGTGCGCGAGCTGCCGGGAGACCGGGCTGTCCGGGTCCTCCTCCGAGCCGAGCAGTTCGTGCTGCCAGAGCGCGTAGTCGGCGTACTGGACGGGCAGCGGCGCCCACTGCGGGGCGTCGCCGTCCACGCGGGAACGGTAGGCCCGGGTGAGGTCGCGGTAGAGCGGGCCGAGTGAGGCGCCGTCCCCGGCGATGTGGTGGACGACCAGGACCAGGACGTGCTCCCCGGCTCCCTCGCTGCGCAGGTAGGCGTGGACGGGGAGGTCCGCGGCGAGGTCGAAGGTGTGGCCGGCGAGCTCGTCGGTCGGGCGGTCGGTGACGGTGAGCAGGCCGGTGGCGGGGGCGTCGAGGACCCGCTGGTACGGCGTGCCGTCCTGCTCGCCGAAGACGGTGCGCAGGGCCTCGTGCCGCCGGACGACGTCGCCGAGGGCGGCCTCCAGGGCGGCCGGGTCGAGCGGGCCGTGCAGCCGCAGGGCGAGGGTGACGTTGTAGGTGGCCGAGGGGCCGTCGGCCTGGGCGAGGAACCAGAGCCGGCGCTGGGCGAAGGAGAGCGGCACCCGCTCGGGCCGGGCGACGGGCCGCAGGGCGGGGCGGGCCGGGGCGGGGGCCTCGGCGGCGCGGTCGGCGAGCCGGTCGACGAGTCCGGCGACGGTGGGGGCCTGGAAGAGGTCCCCGATGGAGAGCTCGACGCCCAGCTCGGTGCGGGCCCGCCCGGTGAGGCGGGTGGCGAGCAGCGAGTGGCCGCCGAGCGCGAAGAAGTCGTCGTCGATGGTGATGTCGTCGATGCCGAGCAGCTCGCCGAAGAGCTCGCACAGGGCCCGTTCGCGCTCGTCGCGCGGGGCGCGGCCGGTGCCGTCGGCGGCGAGGTCGGGGGCGGGCAGGGCCCGGCGGTCGACCTTGCCGTTGTCGTTCAGCGGCAGGGTGTCGAGGACGACGACGGCGGCGGGGACCATGTAGCCGGGCAGCGAGGTGCCGGCGAAGGTCCGCAGCTCCTCGGGGGTGAGCGAGGCGTCGGCGGTGCAGTAGGCGACGAGGCGGGTGTCCCCGGGGCGGTCCTCGCGGGCGATCACGATGACCTGGCGGACGGCGGGGTGGCGGGAGAGCGCCGCCTCGATCTCGCCGAGTTCGATCCGGAAGCCGCGCAGCTTGACCTGGCCGTCGATCCGGCCGAGGAACTCCACGGCGCCGTCGGCGCGCAGCCGCACGAGGTCCCCGGTGCGGTACATGCGGGAGCCGGGTTCGTCGGACGGGTCGGCGAACGGGCAGGCGACGAAGCGTTCGGCGGTCAGGCCGGGCCGGTTGAGGTAGCCGCGGGCCAGGCCGGCCCCGGCGATGTACAGCTCGCCCGGGACGCCGGGCGGGACGGGCTGCAGCCGGGCGTCGAGGACGTGGCTGCGCATGTTGTCCAGCGGGCCGCCGATCGGCACCCGGGGGCCGTCGAGGTCGGCGTGGGTGAGCGGGTGGTGGGTGGCGAAGGTGGTGGTCTCGGTGGGTCCGTAGACGTGGGCGAGCAGCAGGTCGGGGCAGGCGTCGAGGACGCGGCGCATCAGGACGCCGGAGGCGGCCTCGCCGCCGGTGCAGACGACGCGCAGGGCGGCGAAGGTCTCCGGGGCCTGTTCGGCGACCAGGTCGAACAGGGCCTTGGTGAGGAAGGCGGCGGTGACGCCGTGGCGGCTGGTGACGGCGTGCAGGGCGGCGGCGTCGAGGGCGCCGGGCGGGGCGACCACGACGGTGCCGCCGGCCAGCAGCGGCGTCCAGATCTCGTAGGTGGCGGCGTCGAAGGCGTGCGGGGAGTGCAGCAGGACCCGCTGGTGGCGGCCGTCCTGCCAGCGGCGGTCGGCGGCCAGGTCGAGGACGTCGCGGTGGCGCACGGCGACGCCCTTGGGCCGGCCGGTGGAGCCGGAGGTGTACATCGCGTAGGCGAGCTGGTCCGGGTGGACGGGCACGCCGGGGCGGTGGGCCGGGGCGCCGCTCTCGTCGCCGGGGCGGACGACCGCGGCCCGGTGCGGGAAGCCGGGGTCGGCGCGGTCGGTGAGCAGCACGGGGGCGCCGGTGTCGGCGAGCACGTCGGCCATCCGCTCGGGCGGCAGGCCGGGGTGCATGGGCACGTAGCAGCCGCCGGCCTTGAGGACCGCCAGGGTGGCGACGACGACGTCGACGGAGCGTTCCATCAGCATCGCGACGGGGGTCTCGGTGCCGACGCCGAGGGAGATCAGGTGGTGGGCGAGCCGGTTGGCGCGGGCGTCGAGCCCGGCGTAGTCGAGGGTGCCGCCGTCGTGGGCGAGGGCGGTGGCGTGCGGGGTGAGGTCGGCCTGCTGCTCGAAGGACTCGGCCAGGGTGCCGGTGCGGCGCGGGGCGGCGGTGGCGTTCCACTCGGTGAGGATGCGGGTCCGCTCCTCGGGGCCGAGGACGTCCAGCGTGCCGATGGGGGCGTGCGGGTCGGCCGCGGCGACGGCGAGGAGGCGGCCGAGCCGGTCGGCCAGGGCGGCGACGGTGGTGCGGTCGTAGAGGTCGGCGGCGAACTCGATGGAGCCGGTGAGCCCGGCGGGGGTGCCGTCGGGGCCGTGCTGCTCGGCGATGCCGATGTTGAGGTCGAACTTGGCGACCCGCAGGCCGATCGGTTCGGGGGCGGACTCCAGCCCCGGCAGGTCGAGTCCGGCGTCCTGCCCGTGGTTCTGCAGGACGAGCAGGGTCTGGAACAGCGGGTGGCGGCCGAGGGCGCGGGGCGGGTTGAGCTCCTCGACCAGGCGGTCGAAGGGGATGTCCTGGTGGGCGAAGGCCTCCAGCTGGGCCTCCCTGACCCGGCCGAGCAGCTCGGCGAAGCCCGGGTCACCGGACGTGTCGGCCCGCAGCACCAGCGAGTTGACGAAGAAGCCGACCAGGTCGTCCAGCGCCTCGTCGGAGCGGCCGGCGACACCGGTGCCGAGCGGGATGTCGGTGCCGGCGCCGAGCCGGGTGAACAGGGCGGCCAGGCCGGCCTGGAGGACGGTGAACAGGGTGGTGCGGTGGGTGCGGGCGAGGTCGAGCAGGGCGGTGTGCAGGTCCGCGCCCCAGGCGAGGTCCACGGCGTCGGCGGCGCCGCTGGGGGCGGGCGGTCGGGGGCGGTCCGTCGGCAGCTCCAGTTCCTCCGGGAGCGCGGCCAGGACGGTTCGCCAGTGGTCGAGTTGGCGGGCGAGCAGGCTTTCCGGGTCGTGTTCGTCGCCGAGCAGGTCGCGCTGCCAGAGCGCGTAGTCGGCGTACTGGACGGGCAGCGGCTCCCAGTCGGGGCCGCGGCCGGCGAGCCGGGCCCGGTAGGCGGTGGCGAGGTCGCGCAGCAGCGGGCCGAGCGACCAGCCGTCACCGGCGATGTGGTGCAGGACGACGAGCAGCACGTGCTCGGTCGGTGAGAGGGTGAACACCGTGATCCTGATGGGCGGTTCGCCGCTCAGGTCGAAGGTCTCGGCGGCGGCCGCGTCCCGGTGGCCGGGGTAGTCGGCCGGTGCGCAGTCCACGACCCGGAAGCGCGGCTGCGCCTCCTCGGCCGGCAGGATCTGCTGCACCGGGACTCCCCCGACCACCGGGAACACCGTGCGCAGGGACTCGTGACGGGCGACCACGTCCGCCGTCGCGGCGCGCAGCGCGGCGGTGTCGAGCTCGCCGCGCAGACGCAGGGCGAACGGCAGGTTGTACAGCGCGGTCGGCCCCTCGATCTGGTCGATCAGCCAGAGACGCTGCTGGGCGTACGAAACCGGGATCACGGTGCTTCCTCTACTCACGTCACGGCACGGGGTGTTCGGAGGGGTCAGGCGTCGGCCAGGACGGGCCGGACACTGGGCCGGCAGTCCAGGACGTCGACGGGCTGCCCCATCGAGACGGCGATCCTGCGGTCGCCGCGGTACGGGTCGCGGCCGTGGGCACAGAGCACGTTGTCGACCAGCATCACGTCGCCGACCTGCCAGCGTTCGCGCACGGTCGCCGCGTGGTAGGCCTCGTTGAGGGCGTCGACGTCGGCGCGTCCGAGCGGTTCGCCGTCACCGAAGCCGGTGTTGAACGGGAAGCCGTCCGGTCCGAACTCGTCGGTCATCGCCTCGCGGATGTCCGGGTCGAGCGACCACTCGTTCCAGAACGCGAGGTGGTTGAACCAGACCTCCTCGTCGGTGGCCGGGTGGCGGATGGTGCCGGGGCGCAGCTGCCGGGTGCGCAGGTTGCCGTCCGGCAGCCACTCGCAGGTGATGCCGTTCTCCCGGCAGTAGGCCTCGACCTCGGACCGGTCCTCGGTGGCGAAGGCGGTGCGCCAGCCGAGCGAGACGTAGTCGGAGTAGTTGCGGGTGAGCGTCCAGCCGGAGGCCCGCATCCGCTCGACGAGGTGCGCGGGCAGCTCGTCGAGCACCCGGCGGCAGTCGGCGGTCGGGGTGGCCCCGCCCTCCTCCGGGGCGACCAGGCAGGCGAAGAGCAGCCGGCCGGGGAAGGTGAGGGTGTAGCTGTTCTCGTTGTGCATCCGGATCGGCTGGGCCGGCGGCAGGTCGGTGGAGGAGAAGACGCCGTTGCCGTAGTCGCTGCGCGGGGTGGCCTTCTCCCGGTACGGAGTGCGCTCGGGGATGAGGACGTCGCGCACGGCGGCGACGTCCTCGGTGCTCGCGACCGGCAGGCCGCGCAGGAAGATCGTGCCGTGCCGGTGCAGGGCCTCGGTGAGGCCCGCCTCGTTCTCGCGCAGCCACTCGCAGGCCTCGCCGAGGTCCGCGGTGCGCGGCGCGTGGGCGAGGGCCGGGCGGCCGGGGTTCAGTTCCCAGGTCGGCATGGTGGCACTCACTGACCGGCGAGGGAGGCGGTCAGGCTGGCGGGCCTGATGTCGGTCCAGTTGGCCTCGATGTAGTCGAGGCAGCCCTGGCGGGTGTCCTCGCCGTGGACGGTGGTCCAGCCGGCCGGGACGTCGATCCAGACGGGCCACAGGGAGTGCTGGTCCTCGTGGTTGGCCAGCACCAGGTAGCCGGCGTTGTCGTCCTCGAACGGGTTGCTCATGGTGTCCTCCTTGGGTTGCTTCGAAGGTATGGCCGGGGCGGGGGACGGAAGGGCAGGAGTCGAGGCAGGAACTGGGCAGTTCGGCCGGTGCGGGACGACCGCCCGGGCGGGACCGGCCGGCGCGGGCCGGGGTCGGGCGCGGGCGCGGGCCGGGCTCAGCGCGGGGTGAGCCGGACCGGGAAGTGGTCCAGGCCGAAGTTGATGATCGAGCGGTTGTGGGTGACCGGACCCGTCGGCTCGATCGTGGCCACGCGGTCGAGCATCGCGGTGAACAGGGCGCCGAGTTCGGCCTTGGCCAGCGGCGCGCCGATGCAGTAGTGGGCGCCGAGGCCGAGCGCGAGGTGCTTGTTGGGGGCGCGGTCGAGCAGGATCTCCTCGGGCCGGTCGAAGGCCTCCGGGTCCCGGTTGGCGGACCACACCCAGACCGCGACGCGGTCGCCGCGGCGGATGGTGCGGCCGTCGAGTTCGGTGTCCCGGCTGGCGGTGCGCAGGGTGTGCAGCCCGACCGAGGTCCAGCGCAGCAGTTCGTCCAGGGCGGTGTCCATGCCGACCTCGCCGCGCTGCAGCTGCCGCCACAGGTCCGGGTGCTGGACGAGCGTGTGCAGCCCCATGGCGGCGGTGTGGCGGACGGTCTGCACGCCGCCGACCACGATGTTGTCCAGGTTGAGGACGACGTCCTCGATCGGCAGCAGCCGGCCGCCGACCCGGTAGGTGGCCATCTTGCTGATCAGGTCGTCGCGCGGGTCGGTGCGGCGCAGCATCACCTGGTGCAGCAGGTACGGGATGAGCTGCTGGTGGCCGGCCCGGCGCTCCTCGGGGGTGCGGCCGAGGAAGGCGACGTCGCAGACCCGTTCGACCATCTCCCGGTCGCCCTCGGGGACGTCCAGGAGGTCGCACATGACGGACAGCGGCAGGGCGGAGACGGCGTCGACGAGGTCCACCTCGCCCAGCTCGACGGCCCGGTCGACGATCGAGGCGGCGAGGTCGGTGATGCCGCGGGCCGCGCCGCGCACCGGGCCGGGGGCGAAGAACGGGTTGGCGGGGGCGCGCAGTTCGCGGTGCCGGGGCGGGTCGGTGAGGGCCATCATCCGGCCGGAGCCGACCGGCACGTTGCCCTCGCCGGCGCCGAGCAGCGAGCCCTGTTCGGAGCTGTAGAGGGCGGCGTTGCGCAGCACCTCGGCGGAGTGCTTGTACGAGAGCACCGACCAGACCGGCCCGTCGTCGACGGTGTCGGTGCGGTGGACGGCCGCCTCGCTCCGCAGCTCCGCGACCAGCTCGGGGGTGTCGGGGCGGGCCCAGAGGTCCGGGTCGGTGAGGTCGATCGCGGTGGTGGTCAGCATGAGTACTCCGTGGTGGGCTGGTGGGCGGCGCCGCGCCGCGCGATGAGGGAGGTCAGCAGGTCGACCGGGCCGGGCCCGTCGACGGTGGCGAGCAGGTGTCCGCCGGGGACGACGTGGTGGCCGGAGCCGCCGCGGGTGTGCTCCGCCCAGCCCTCCAGCCGGGCGGCTCCGAGCATCGGGTCGTCGGCGCCGATGACGGTGTGCAGGTCGGAGCCGATCGGGGGGTGCGGGCGGGGCCGGTAGGTGGCGACCACGGCGAGGTCGGTGCGGATGCCGTGCAGCGCGTGTTCCTTCAACTCCGCCTCGCTCTGGACGAGTTCGCCCATCCCGGCGAGGCGCAGCAGGTCGTCGGCGGTGTGCTGGGGGCGGTCCCGGCCGGTCCAGGTGGCGGGCGGCGAGGCGGAGGCCGCGACGACCAGTTCGGGCCGCCGCTCGGCGGGCAGCGCCCGGGCGACCTCGTAGCCGAGCAGGGCGCCGAAGCTCTGCCCGTAGAAGCCGAACCGACCGGTCAGGTGCGGGGTGAGGGCCTCCACGACCTCGTCGACCAGGAGGTCGAAGCTCGCCGGCATCGGGTGGCCGAAGCGGCCGCCGCGGGCGGGCGGGCGCAGCGCCCAGACCTCCGCGGCCGGGGCGAGGGCGCGGGCGAGCGGGGTGTAGGCGGTGGCGTCCCCCCCGGCGTGCGGGAAGCAGAACAGCCGGAACGCGGGCCGGGGCTGGGGCGCGGGGACGAACAGCCAGTCCCCCTCGACGCGGGGTCGCACCCGCGTGGCGGTGGTCATGCGCCGCTCACCGGGCCCGGGCGGTCAGGGCCGGGCGGGGCGCGGCGGTGCCGGCCTCGACGGCCCGCCCGACGGTGGCGGTGAAGGCGGCCAGGTCGGCCGAGTCGAGCAGGTGGCGCAGCTGGAGCTCGATGCCGAGCCGGCGGCGCAGCAGGTGGACGACCCGCAGCGCGGCGAGGGAGTGCCCGCCGAGGGAGAAGAAGTCGTCGGTGGGCAGGACGCCGCTCACGCCGAGCACGGTGCTCCAGACCTCGGCGACCTGCTCCGCCAGCCCCCCGCCCCCCTCGGCCCCGGCGTCGGCGGCGGACGGCTCCGCGGCGGCGGCCGCGGGGGCGGGCAGCGCCACGAGGTCGACCTTGCCGTTCGGGGTGAGCGGCATGGCGTCCAGCACGGTGATCACCGAGGGCACCAGGTGGGCCGGCACGGTGGCCCGCAGCCGCTCGGTGAGCTCGGCGGCGGTGACGGCGCCGGTGACGTAGCCGGCGAGCCTGCGGTCGCCGGGGGCGGGCTCGTGCACGGTGACGGCGGCGGCCCGGACGCCGTCCAGCCCGGCCAGGGCGTGCTCGACCTCGCCGAGCTCGATCCGGTAGCCGCGCACCTTGACCTGGCGGTCCACCCGGCCGACGTACTCCAGCCGGCCGCCCTCGCCGCGCCGGGCCTGGTCCCCGGTGCGGTACATGCGGGAGCCGGGTTCGTCGGACGGGTCGGCGAACGGGCAGGCGACGAAGCGTTCGGCGGTCAGGCCGGGCCGGCCGAGGTAGCCGTGGGCGAGCCCGGGCCCGGCCAGGTAGACCTCGCCGACGACGCCGTCGGCGACCGGGGCGAGCTTCTCGTCGAGCAGGTGCAGGCGCACGCCCGGCAGCGGCTCGCCGAGGTGCGGGCCGGGGCCGCTGATCGGCGCGGTGACGGCGTCGACGGTGCACTCGGTGGGCCCGTACAGGTTGAGCGCGTCGATGCCGCCGTCGGCCAGTTCGCGCCAGGTGCGCTCGGGGACGGCCTCGCCGCCCATGAACAGCCGCGGCACCCGGGCGCCGCCGAGCGGCTCGCGCAGCAGCTCCCAGTGCGAGGGGGTGAGGTCGAGGTCGGTGACGCCGTGCTCGGCGAGCAGGGCGGCCGTCCTGGCCGGGTCGGCGCGCTGCTCGTCGCCGATGACCAGGACGGTGTCGCCGCGGCAGATCCGGGCCCACTGCTGGACGGAGGCGTCGAAGGAGACGCTGGCGTTCCAGCCGACCACGCCGGGCTCGGCGCGGTAGGCGCCGGCGGCCTCCAGCGCGGTCACCAGGGCCGCGACGGCGCCGCGGGACACCTCGACGCCCTTGGGGCGGCCGGTGGAGCCGGAGGTGTAGATGACGTACGCCGGGTCGAGCGGGTTCACCTGCCCGGGGAGGTCGTCGGCGGTCGGCTCGGGGCCGTCCTCGGCGGCGGCGTCGGGGTGCAGCACCGGCACGCCCTGGGCGGCCGGGAGGCCGTCGGCGCTGATCAGGGCGGCGAGCCGGGCGTCGGAGGCCATGAAGGCGAGGCGCTCGGCCGGGTAGGCCGGGTCGAGCGGGACGTAGGCGGCGCCGGCCCGCCAGACGGCGAGCAGCGCGACCGGCAGGTCGGCGGTGCGGCGGAGGTGGACGCCGACCCGGTCGCCGCGGCCGACGCCGAGCCCGCGCAGGGCGCGGGCCAGGGCGGCGGTGCGACGGTCGAGGGCGGCGAAGTCCAGGCTGGCGGTGCCGGTCTCCCCCGCGGGGGCGAGGACGGCGATGCGCGCGGGGTGGGCGGCGACGGCGGTGCGCAGGCGGTGCAGCAGGTCGGTCATGACGGTTCCTCAGGACTCTCGGGCCGCGGTGGCCATGGTGTGCAGGGCTGCCGTGTAGGCGTCGATGAACTGCTCGGCGGCGGTGTCGGTGACCAGGGACCGCTGGTGGTCGACGGCGAGCAGCACGCGCTGCGAGACCGGGTCCTGGATCAGCGAGGCGCCGAAGGCGAAGCTGTTGGGCTCGTGGCGCAGGGTCGGCTCGCAGCCGATCCGGCCGTCCACGATGCGGGCCGAGCTGAGCCGGCCCAGGGCGTGGAAGCGCAGGTAGCCGAACTGGCTGTCCAGCGCGGTGTCGGTCATCAGCCGGGCCAGGCGGGCGAAGGGCACCCGTCGGTGCGGCATCATGTCGAGCTCCTCCCGGTGCACCTCGCGGGCCAGGGCCAGCAGGTCGTCGGTGGGCTCGCAGCTGAGCGGGACGGTGTTGAGGAACAGCCCGTACACCTCGGTGCCGCCGAGCCGCTCCAGCCGGCCGTTGACGGCGAGGCCGGTGGTGACGCGCCGCCGACCGGTCATGGCGGCGAGGGCGTGCAGGTGGGCGGCGAGCGCGACCGACTTGATCGGCACGGCCAGCGCGTCGGCGACCTCCCGCAGCTGGTCGGGCGCCTCGGGCAGGACCCGTTCGACGGTGCGCGGCGCCTCGTGCACGTCCTCGCTGCCGGGGAACAGCTGGCCGCTGGCGCCGGAGAGCCGGTCGCGCCAGTAGGCGAGCGACTGCTCGTCCCCGGCGGCCCGCCGTTCGACGGCCACGAAGTCGCGGAAGGCGGTGCGCGGCGGCGGGGTGGGGGCGCCGAGCGGGTCGGCGGCGAGGGCGGTGTGGCGTTCCAGGATCTCGGTGAGCAGGGAGGTGAAGCTCCAGCCGTCCAGGATGGCGTGGTGCTCGGAGACGGTGAGCTGGAAGGCGTCCTCGGCGAGGCGCTGCACGGTGATCCGGAACAGCGGCGGGGCGGTGAGGTCGAAGGGGGTCCGGCGGTGGGTGTCGAAGACCTCCCGGACGGCCGCGTCCTGGTCGGGTTCGCCGCGCAGGTCGGCGAAGTCGACGGGGGCGGGCAGCCGGCCGTGGACGAGCTGCAGGGGTTCGCCGTAGCCGGACAGGTCGAGGCCGGTGCGCAGCACCGCGTGGCGTTCCATGGCCTCGGCGACGGAGCGGCGGAAGGCCTGTTCGTCGAGGTGGCCGGAGATCCGGTAGGAGTTGACGTTGTGGTAGCTGTCGGTGCCGCCGGCGATCTCCATGTGGAAGACCATGGAGAGCTGCATGGACACCATCGGGTAGGCGTCGGCGAGCCCGGGCGGCAGGTCGGCGCGGTCCTCCGGGGTGAGCAGGGCGAACGGCTCGCGGGCGTCCGCGTCCTCCTCGACGGGCTGCGCCAGGGGCAGCAGGGCGGCGACGGTGGGGGCGTTGAAGACGTCCCGCAGGGTGACCCCCCAGCCGCGCTCGTGCAGCGCGCCGGCGAGCTGGACGGCCCGGATGGAGTCGCCGCCGAGGTGGAAGAAGTCGTCGTGGACGCCGATGCCGTCCACGCCGAGGACCTCCGTCCAGACGGCGGCGAAGGCCTCCTCCTCCGGGGTGCGCGGCTCGACGTGGCGGCCGCCGGCGGCGGTGCTGCGCTGGCCGGGGGCGGGCAGCGCGGCGCGGTCCACCTTGCCGTTGACGGTGAGCGGCAGCGACTCCAGCACGGTGTAGCTCGCCGGGACCATGTACGGCGGCAGGGTGCGGCCGAGGAAGGCGCGGACGTCGGCGGGCTCGCGCCCGGTGACGTACGCGGCGAGCCGGTCCTCGTGCACGGTGACGACGCAGGCGTCGACGTCCGGGTGGGCGGCGAGCGCGTTCTCGATCTCGCCGAGCTCGATGCGGAAGCCGCGCAGGTTGACCTGGAAGTCGGCGCGCCCGATGTACTCGAGTCCGCCGTCGGGCAGTCGGCGGGCGACGTCTCCGGTGCGGTAGAGCCGGGCCCCGGGCGGGCCGTACGGGTCGGCGACGAAGCGGCCGGCGGTGAGGCCGGGGCGGCCCCAGTAGCCGTGGGCGAGGCTGCCGCCGCCGATGTACAGCTCGCCGGCGGCGCCGGGCGGCGCCGGCCGCAGCCAGTCGTCGAGGACCTGCGCGGTCAGGTGCGGCATGGGCGCGCCGATCAGGCTGCGCTCGAAGCCGGTGCTGCCGGCCAGGTCGTGGGTGGTGACGTGGACGGTGGTCTCGGTGATGCCGTACAGGTTGCAGAGCCGGGCCGGCGGGGGCGGGTCGAGTTCGAACCAGCGCTGGACGACGGCCGGGTCCAGGGCCTCCCCGCCGAGCATGATCCACTTCAGTGCGGACAGGTCGCGCGGGCTGCGGCGCAGCACGGGCTCCAGCTGGCGCAGCGCCGAGGGGGTGAGGCAGAGGAAGGAGACCCGCTCCTCCTCCAGCAGCTGGGCGAACTCCTCGGGCGAGCGGCTGGTCACGTAGGGGACGACGACCAGGCGGGCGCCGTGCAGCAGGGCGCCCCACATCTCCCAGACCGTCCAGTCGAAGGCGTAGCTGTGGAAGAGCGTCCAGGTCTCCTCCGGGCCGAACCCGAAGTGCTCCGCGCCGTCCGCCATGAGGCGGCTGACGTGCTCGTGGGCGACGGCGACGCCCTTGGGGCGGCCGGTGGAGCCGGAGGTGAAGATGATGTAGGCGACGTCGCCGGGGCGGCCGGCGGCGGGCGGGCGGGTGTCCGGCCGGGCGGCCAGGTCGGCGGCCTCGGCGGTCAGGTCGTAGGCCTGCCAGGGGCCCTCCGGCACGCGGTCCGGTCGGTCGGTGACGACGAGGGTGACGTCCGCGTCGTCGAAGACCAGCGCGGCGCGGCCGGCCGGGGCGGCCAGGTCGACGGGCACGTACGCGGCGCCGGTCTTCAGCACGCCGAGGACGGTGACCAGGACGTCGGCGGTGCGGTCCAGCAGCATGCCGATCCGGTCGCCGGGGCCGGCCCCGCGGGCGCGCAGGGCGTGCGCCAGGCGGTTGGCCCGGCGGTCGAGCTCGGCGTAGTCGAGGGTGCGGTCGGGGTCGCTGACGGCGGGCCGGTCGGGGTGGGCGTCGGCGGCCCGTTCGAACAGGTGGTGCAGGCAGTGGCCGGGGGTGTCGGTGGCCCGGGGGGCGTCGGCGCCGCGGGTGGTCAGCCGCAGCACGGTGGCGTCGGGTTCGTCCAGGGCCGCGGTGAGCAGGGCGTCGAACTCGGTGGCGAGGCGCCGGACGGTCTCCGGGTCGAACAGCTCGCTGCGGTACTCGGCCTCCCCGCGCAGCTCGCCGTCACCGCCGTCGGCGTCGCCGCCGTCGAAGACGGACCAGGTGAGGTCGAACTTGCTGGTGCCGTTGGAACGCACCCGGGTCTCGGCGGTGGCCGGGCCGAGCGCGAGCGGGGTGCGGTCCTCGCTGTGGGCCCCGAACACCACCTGGACCAGCGGCGGGTGCTGTGCGCTGCGGGGGGCGCCGAGGTGGTCGACCAGCTGGTCGAAGGGCACGTCGAGGTAGCCGTAGGCCTCGAAGGCGACGTCCTGGACGTGCTCCAGCAGGCTGCGGAAGCCCATCGCCGGCGCGAGCCGCAGGCGCAGCGGCAGCAGGTTGACGAAGTAGCCGAGGAGGTGCTCCAGTTCGGGGCGGTCGCGGGTGGTGACCGGGGTGCCGATGACCAGGTCGTCGGCGCCGGTCCAGCGGTTCAGCAGCAGGGCGAAGGCGGCCAGCTGGACGGTGAACGGGGTGACGCCCTCCTCCTCGGCCAGGGCGCGCACCCGGGCCGCCGTGCCGGGGGCGAGGCCGAACGCCTCGGTCCGTCCGGCCGCGCCGCGCTCCGCCGGACGGGGCCGGTCGGTGGGCAGTTCCAGCAGCGGGGGCGCGCCGTCCAGCTGCTCCTTCCAGTGGGTCAGGTGCTCCTCGTACGAGGTGCCGAGCAGCTCCTCGGCGTGGTCGGCGCACTGCACGGTCAGCTCCGGCAGCACGGCCTCCCGGCCCGCCACGGCGGCGCCGTACAGCTCGGCCAGCTCGCGCCCGAAGACCTCCGCCGACCAGCCGTCCCAGACGATGTGGTGCACGGTGAACAGCAGCGTGGTGCGCTCGTCGGCGAGCCGGAAGGCCTCGGCGCGCAGCAGCGGGCCGGTGGCCAGGTCGAAGGGCTCGGCGCAGCGGGCCGCGAGCAGCTCCTCCAGTTGCTCGGCCTGCCGCGGGCCGGCGGCCCGCAGGTCGGTCACCGCGAGCGGGACGGCGAGGGCGGGGTGCACCTGCTGGCGCGGCCCGTCGGGGTGCAGCGCGAAGGTGGTGCGCAGCGCCTCCTGCCGGGCCACCACGGCGTCCAGCGCGCCCTGGAGCAGCGGCAGGTCGAGCGGGCCGGTGACGTCCACCGTCCAGGGGGTGCAGTAGGTGACGGCCTGCGGGTCGAGGCGGTCGAGGAACCAGAGGCCGCGCTGCAGCCCCGAGACGGGCGCGGTGCGCTCCGGGTGGTCGGACGGGCTCACGGCCTCGTTCCCTTCGTGTGCGGTCCGGCCCGTCATCGGGCGGCCAGGCGTTCGGCGATGGCGCTCACGGTCCGGGCCCGGAACACCAGTTGCGGGGGGACGCGGGTGCCGGTCTCCCGGGACAGCCGCATCGCGACCCGGACGGCGGCCAGCGAGTTGCCGCCGATCCGGAAGAAGTTGTCCTCCCGGCCCACCTCGGCGAGGTCGAGCACCTCGCGCATCGCGTCGGCGACCAGCCGTTCGGCCCCGGTCAGCGGCTCGGTGGCGGCGGCCCGGCGCCCGGCGGGGGCGGGCAGCGCCCGTCGGTCCACCTTCCCGTTGTGGTTGAGCGGCAGCGCGTCCAGGACGTCGAGGGTGGCGGGCACCATGTGCTCGGGCAGCAGACCGGCCAGGTGGTCGAGCAGGGCGTCCGGGCCGGGCGCGTCGGCGCCGACGGTGACGTAGGCGGCGAGGCGGCGGTCGCCCGGGGCGGGCTCGTGGACGGTGACGGCGGCCTCCCGGACGGCCGGGTGGCGGGTGAGCGCGTCCTCGATCTCGCCCGGCTCGACCCGGAAGCCGCGGATCTTGACCTGGTCGTCGATCCGGCCGGTGACCTCCAGCAGGCCGTCGGCGCCGACGTGGCCGAGGTCGCCGGTGCGGTAGAGGCGTTCGCCGGGGGCGCCGAACGGGGAGGCGACGAAGCGCTCCGCGGTCAGGCCGGGCCGGCCGAGGTAGCCGTACGCGAGTCCGCCGCCGGAGGCGTACAGTTCGCCGGTCACCCCGGGCTCGACCGGGCGCAGCAGTTCGTCCAGGACGAGGACGCCCTTGCCGTTCAGCGCTCTGCCGATCGGGACGGAGGCGCCGGTGACGTCCTCCGGGCCGACCTGGTGGCAGGTGGTCAGGCCGAGGCTCTCGACCGGGCCGTAGCCGTTGGCGACCGCCAGGCCCGGGTGGTTCTCCAGGGCCTTGGCCACGTGGGTGACGGAGGCCCGCTCACCGGCCGTGATGGCGAGCCCGAGGCCGTCGTAGGTCTCCGGGAACTCCTCCAGCAGGAAGTTGAACAGGCTCGCGGAGAGCTGGAGCTGGGTGACGCCGTGGCGGCGGGTCAGTTCGGCGATGGTCTGCGGCTCCGGCCGCTGCCCGGGCTGCAGGACGCAGACGGCGCCGAAGCAGAGCGCGCCGTAGAGCTCCAGCGCGAAGGCGTCCCAGGAGACCGGCGAGCACTGCAGCCAGACCTCGTCCGGCCCGAAGCGGGCGTAGTCCTGGCCGAGGTAGGTGGTGGTGAGGGCGCGGTGCGGGACGGCCGTCGCCTTGGGGCGTCCGGTGGAGCCGGAGGTGAACATCACGCAGGCGAGGTCGGCGCCGTCCACCGGCAGGCCGAGGTCGTGCGGGGCGTACCGGGCCAGTTCGGCGGCCGAGGCGTCCAGGTCGACCCGGTTCGGCACGGCGAACGGCACCGGTCCGTTCCGGTGGGTGATCACCGTGGCGGCGCTCGTGTCGGCGACCGCGCCGGCCAGCCGCTCGGCCGGGAAGTCCGGGTCGAGCAGGGTGTAGGCGGCGCCGGTCTTGAGCGCGGCGAGCAGCCCCGTGACGAGGTCCGGTCCGCGCTCGGCCAGCACCGCGACGGTGTCGCCGCGGCCGATGCCCCGGCCCGCCAGGTGACGGGCCAGCCGGTTCGCCGAGGCGTTCAACTCGCCGTAGGTGACTGTCCGTTCGCCGGAGACCAGGGCGGTGGCCCGGGGCGCGCGGGCGGCCTGCGCCTCGAACAGGGCGTGCACCGGCACCTCCACGGCGGCGGCCAGGGTGCCCAGCCACTCCTCGCACAGGCCGGCCATGGTGGCGGCGTCGAAGAGGTCGCTGTCGTACTCGAAGCGGCCGGTGAACCCGGTGCCGCGGTCGTCCACCGAGACCGACAGGTCGAAGCGGGAGACCGGGTTGGAGTGCAGGGCGCGGGTCACGGCGTGCCCGCCGACCGTGAACGGCCGGGAGTCCAGCGGGTGCAGCTCCAGCAGCACCTGGCAGAGCGGGTTGCGGTCCTCGGGGCGCTCGTCGAGCACCGCGTTGGCGATGTCGTCGAAGGGCACCTCCTGGTGGCGGTAGCCGCCGATCGACACCTCCCGCACGTGCCGGACCAGCTCACGGAAGGAGACGCCCTCCTCGACGGTCAGCCGCAGCGGCAGCAGGTTGACGAAGTAGCCGATCAGGCCGTCGAGTTCGGCCCGGCCGCGGACGTTCACCGGCGAGCCGAGCACCAGGTCGCGCTGCCCGGAGCGGCGTTGCAGGGTGAGGGCCAGCCCGGCGAGCAGCACCATGAACGGGGTGGCGTCCTCGCTCCGGGCGAGCGCCCGGACGGACTCGGCCACCGGGCCCGGCATGGTGAACCGGTGGAAGGCGCCGCGGAAGGCCTGTTCCTCGGGCCGGGGGTGGTCCGGCACCAGCGCCGGGGCGGTCGGCGCGTCGCGCAGGGTCTCCCGCCAGTAATCGAGCTGGCGTTCCGCGATGTCGTCCCGGTACTGCCAGGCCGCGTAGTCGCCGTACTGGACGGCGAGGTCCGGGAGCTCGGCGGGCCGGTCCTCGGCCAGGGCGGCGTACAGCTCCTGGAGTTCGGCCTCCAGGACGGGCAGCGAGCCCTCGTCCCAGACGATGTGGTGGAGGAGCAGCAGCAGGGTCGTCGCGCCGTCCGCGCGGAAGACCCGGGCCCGCACCAGCGGGCCCCGCGCGAGGTCGAAGGGTTCCAGGGCGGCCTCGGCGACCAGGTCGTCCACCCGGTCCGCGGTGGTCTCGGTGAGCGTGAACGGCAGCTCCACCGCCGGGTGGACGACCTGGCGCGGGCCGTCCTCGGCGAGCTCGAAGGTCGTCCGCAGGCTCTCGTGCCGCGCCACCACCCCCTCCAGCGCCCGCCGCAGCAGCTCGGGATCGACCGGCCCCGAGAAGCGGAACACCCAGGGCACCACGTAGGTCGGGGCGTCCGGGTTCCACTGGTCGAGGAACCAGAGGCCGCGCTGGAACTTGGACAGCGGGGCCTCGGTGGCGCCCGAGCGCTCCAGCGCCGGGCGCTCGCCGCCGGCCGCGGAGCTCACCGCGGCGGCGAACTCGGCCAGCGTCGGCGCGTCGAAGATGGTGTACGGCGACACCATGCCGAAGACGTCGAAGACCCGGCCGACCACCCGCACGGCGGTCAGCGAATCGCCGCCCAGGTGGAAGAAGTTGTCGTCGGCGCCCACCTCGGGCACGCCGAGCACGTCCGCCCAGACCGCCGCGATCAGCTGCTCGGCGGGGGTGCGCGGCGGCCGGCCGACCGGCTTGCCCTCGGGCACGGCCTGCGGCTCCGGCAGCGCCCCGCGGTCGACCTTGCCACCGGCCGTCAGCGGGAACGCCTCCAGCGCGGTGACCGTCGCCGGGACCATGTGCTCGGGCAGCCGCTCGGCCAGCCAGGCGCGGAGCTCGGCGTACCCCGGCACCTCGCCGGTCGCGTAGGCGGCCAGCCGGCCCTCGTGCGCCACCACGACGCTGCCGGTGACACCGGGGTGCCCGGCCAGCACCTGCTCGATCTCACCGGGCTCGACCCGGAAGCCGCGGATCTTCACCTGGTGGTCGCTGCGCCCGAGGAACTCCAGCGGCCCGTCCTCGGCGGTGCGGCGCACCAGGTCCCCGGTGCGGTACATCCGGGCGCCGGCGCGGCCGGCGGCGGCGTCGGCGGGTGCTCCGGCGGGCGGCTCCACGGGCTCCTGCGCGACGGCCGCCGCGAACGGGTCGGCGACGAAGCGCTCGGCGGTGAGGCCGGGGCGCCCCAGGTAGCCGGAGGCCAGCAGCGGCCCGCCGACGTACAGTTCGCCGGCCGTGCCGGGCGGCACGGGCCGCAGCCGCTCGTCCAGGACGTACAGCCGGCGCGCGCCGACCGCGTCACCGATCGGGACCAGGGCCTGCGGCTCCTCTCCCGCCAGCCGGTGGGTGGTGGCGGTGACGACCGTCTCGGTCGGCCCGTACGCGTTCAGCAGCGGCACCCCCGTCGCATCCCACCAGGCGGCGGCGGTCGCGGGCTCCAGCTTGTCGCTGCCCGAGATCATCAGCCGCAGGGTGCGCGGCGCCCGGCCCCCGAGGGCCGCGACCACGTCGCCGAAGTAGCCGGCGGCCAGGTTGGCGACGGTGACGCCCTCGGAGTCCAGCAGGTCGGCCAGCGCGGCCGGGGCGAGCAGCCCGTCCTCCGGGAGGACCAGGCAGGCGCCGACGGACAGCGCGCCGAGCACCTGCTCCACGGCCACGTCCACGGTCGGGCGGGCGAACTGCAGGACGACGTCGCGCTCGGTGAGCCCGAAGGTGTCGACCACGGCCGCCAGGTGGCCGGTCAGCGCGGCGAGCGGCACGTGCACGCCCTTGGGGCGGCCGGTGGTGCCGGAGGTGTAGATGACGTAGCCGGCGCCGCCCGCCGCCGGGCGCCCGGGCCCGGACGCCTCACCGGCCCCGGCGCGCCCGGTCGGCTCCTCGCCGTCGAGGACGAGCGAGGCGCCGGCGTCCTCGGCGATCCAGCGGTTGCGGTCCTCCGGGGCCTTCCGGTCCAGCGGCAGGTAGGTGCCGCCGGCCCGCAGGACCGCCAGCAGCCCGACCACGTGGTCCAGCCGGTCCCGGCCGGAGACGGCGACCGTCCGCCCGGGGGCGAGCCGGGCCGCGAGGGCGGCGATCAGGCCGTCCAGCTCCCGGTAGCTGATCGTCCGGCCGCCGGTCCGGACGGCCGGCCGCTCCGGGAAGCGCCGGACGGCGGCGGCGAAGGGCGCGAATCCGGCTTCCGCGAACCCGGTCTCCGTGAATCCGGTCTCCGTGAATCCGGCTTCCGCCGGTCCACCGTCCGCGAGTTCGTGTGCGGTGAATTCGGCAGGGAATCCGCGTGAGGACATCATCCACCCCAGATCGTGAGAATGTTCGGCGACGAGAACGACGATAGGGGGAATGTCGTGGCCCTATCGGCAGAATGAGCGGAGGGAAATCGGCAGTTTCCTGGTGCCGCCTCCCGAACAGGCAGGACGTACGGCAGGAACTACCGGCTCGGGGTTCCCGGGAAATCCGCGGGGGACCACACGTCATCCCGGTCCAGGTCCTCCGGGGCGTATTTCCCGAGCGCACTGATCAGCAGTCGGAGTTCCAGCGCCAGGCATTCCGCGAAACGGTGGAGCCCGGATTCCCGGTCCTCCGCGACGGCGATCAGCGCCGCACGTCCGAGGCCCACCGCGCGGGCCCCCAGCGCCAGGCTCTTGACCGCCCGGGCGCCCTCCCAGATCCGCCCGGAGACCAGCAGGGAGGGCGGCGGCGCGGGGGCCAGCCGGCGCAGGCACTCCGCGAGCGGCAGCCCGACGTGCGGCAGGAACACCCCGGGCGCCCAGCCCGTGCCGCCCTCCGCACCGTCCACCACGACGGCGTCCGCCCCGGCATCGTGCGCCACCCGGGCGGCCTCGGCCACGTCCCGGCCGGGGTAGAGCTTCACCCAGATCCGCACCCGGGGGTAGTTGTTGCGCATCAGTCGGATCTGCTGGCGCAGGATCTCCGCGGTGAAGGTGCCGGGGGTCGCCGAGCGCAGCACCCGGCCGTCGCCGAACAACGGGTCCAGCCCGAAGCGGTCGCCGAGCGCCGCGGCGGCCGCGGCGTCGAGCACGGTCATTCCGCCCAGGCCCGGCTTCGCGCCCTGGCCGACCTTCAGCTCGAAGGCCAGCCGGCCGGACTCCAGCAGCGGCAGCGCGGCCGGATCGCTGTGCACGAGGTTCCACACCTCGGCGTCGGCGTCCTCGGTGCTCTGCTGGACGGCCACGCCGCCGAGCCCGTCCGGGAGTTCCTCGGCGTAGGCGCGCAGCCGGCCGAGCAGCGTGCGGTCGGCCGCCTCGCCGAGCCGGCCGTAGCCGTTGACCGGCACCACGTTCTCGCCGATCACCATCGGGATCCCGAGCGCACCGGCCTGCCGGCTCAGCGCCAGCCCGACGTCGCCGCCGGCGGCCCGGGTGGAGCCCGTCGCGGAGACGTAGACCGGCAGGGAGGAGGCGAACCCGCCGATGGGGGTGGCGAGTTCGACGTCCCGGTAGTCCGGCTCCCGGCCGAGGTCGATCAGCTTGGCGAGCCGCTTCGGCAGGAACAGCGGCGGGACGATCCGCAGCGCGTCCAGTGCGTCGGGCTCCGCCGCCGCCCCGTCCGCCGGCCCGGGCCGGCCGGCGCCGAACAGCACCCGGCCGTAGTCCTCGGCGGGCGGGAAGGCGGCGGCCGCCCCGGCCCGGGCCCGGCGCCGGACCTCCTGCTCCGGGAACCCCGGTGCGCTGAGGTCCCGCTCGGTGTCCACGCCGCCCGGACCGGCGGGGGTGGGCTGCCCGGCAGGGGCGGGCGTTCGCCCGCCCGGCTCGGCGAGGGCCTCGCTCGGCGCGGTCACGGCGACACCACCCCGGCGACCTTGGGGAAGGCGCTGGCCTGCCAGACGGCGTCCAGCCCGGCGACGTAGCGGGTGAACCGCTCGACGCCGATGCCGAAGCCGGCGCTGGCCGGCACGCCCTCGCGCACCAGGTCCAGGTACCAGCGGTACTTCTGCGGGTTCTCACCGGTCTCCCGCATCCGGGTGATGATCTCCGCGTAGTCGTTGGTGCGCTGGCTGCCGCTGCACAGCTCGCCGTAGCCCTCCGGCGCGAGCAGGTCGAAGTTGCGCAGCAGGCCCGGGTCGTCCGGGTGCTCCCGGTCGTAGAAGCCCCGTGAGCCCTTCGGGTAGTCGGTGACGAAGAACGGCCGGTCCCGCCGGGCCGACAGCAGGGCCTCGCCCTCCCAGTCGAGTTCGGCCTCGGCGCTCTGCGGGTGCCCGATCCCGCGCAGTTCCTCGACGGCCTCCGCGTGCCGGAGCCGGCCGAAGGAGCCCTGCAGGAGCTCGGCGAACGCCTGCGGGTCGCGGCCGAGTTCGGCGAACTCCTTGGGCAGCTCGCGCACCGCGCCGTCCACCATGTGCACCACCAGCTCCTCGGCCAGCTGGACGACCTCGTCCCGGCTCGCGCCGGCGACCTCCACGTCGAGCTGGTGGAACTCGGCCAGGTGCCGGTTCGTCCCGGCGGTCTCCAGCGGTTCCAGCCGGACGTTCGGGGCGATGCAGAAGATCTTGTCGAAGGCGAGCAGCGAGGCCTGCTTGTACAGGATCGCGCTGGTCATCAGCTTGTAGCGGTGGCCGTAGAAGTCGATGTCCACCTGCTTGGAGCCGCGCGCACCGGGGTCGGTGACCGGGCCGATGATCGGCGGCAGCAGCTCGGTGAAACCGCGGCCGCGCAGGAACTCGCGGGCGGAGGACAGCAGTTGCTGCTGGACGCGGAGCGCGCTCCGGGTGGTCGGCGCGGTCAGGTGCCGGCCCGGGTCGGTCGGGGGCAGGGGCGTGGCGTCGGGCATGGTCGGGGTCCTCTTCTCGCGGGGGGTCGGTGGGCGTGCGGGTGCTGGGTGATGGGAGGCCCGGCGCGCCCGGGGAGGGGCGGGGGCCGTGGAAGGGCGCGAGCCGTGGTCGGGCCGTGGTGAGCGGTGGACGGGGGGTGCGCCGCCGGTCGGCTCAGCGCGCGGCCGGAACGCTGCGGGCGGCGGCCGGCTCGGAGGCGTCCCCGGCCCGGCCGTCGTAGCTCCGCTGGACGTGGGAGAGCGCGGTCAGCAGTCCGGCCGAGCCGAGGATCGGCGGGCGGCCGCCCTCGACGAGCCCGGCGATCGGCATCGAGCCGACGGCGGACCAGTACAACCGCCCGTCCGGGCCCAGCGAGCTGCGCGCCCGCCCGGCGTTGTCGGGGTGCAGGCAGTAGGGCACGTCCAGGTAGCCGGCGGCGAACGCCCGGACCAGGGCCCGCCCGAGGTCGGCGTCGAGGTCGAGCACCGCGCCGATCAGCGCCCTGGCCTCGGCCTCGATGCCGGTGTCCGGCAGCGCGGCGGGCCGCGGGCGGTCGCGCTCGGCGGCGGCCGCCGCCGCGGCCGTCTCCAGCGCCCGGACGTTCTCGGCGACGGTCGGGATGCGGTGTGCCTCCGCCGTGGTCTTGACGATCAGTCTGGCGGCGCCGCCGCGCACGGCGAGCCGCGCCGCGTCCTCCAGCAGCAGCCGCGCGCCGCCGGGCGAGCGCGGGTAGACGCCCATGTAGGCGTAGACCACGAGGTGCCGGTCGACGTCCGGGAGCAGCTCGCCCGAGATCCGGCCGAGGGCGGCCAGCGCCTCCTCGTCCTGGCGCGCGTCGGCCTGCTGGGCGTAGCTGAGCGAGATGCTGCGCAGGCCGTGCTGGCGGAAGAACAGTGCCTCCAGCACGCTGATGGCGATCAGCAGGGAGGGCGGGCAGAGCTGGCCCATCATGCAGCCGCCGAAGGTCTCCAGGTGCGGATCCGCACCGAACTCCCGCACCGAGGCCAGGAGTTCGCAGCTGCGCTGCCAGTTGGACACGGCCTTGTGGAGCGGGGTCCGGCCGTACGGCAGGCAGTAGGAGACGGGCCCGCCCTCGGTGGCGTCCAGGCCGACGGCCAGCAGCGCCTCGACGATCCGCTCCGGCGCGGCCGAGCCGTGCCGCACCTGCACCGGGAAGCCCGCGTCCGCCACCCCGTGCAGCACCGCCCGGGTGACCTCGACCGGATGGGTGGCGATCGGGTAGCCGTTGAGGCCCGCCCCGGCCGCCAGGGCGCGCCGCGCCGCGTCGAGGTCGCCGGTGCGGGTGTAGCTGTCCAGGGTGATGGTGCCGACGGTGACGGCGGCCGCCCCCCGGGTGGCGAGCAGGCCCTCCCGCATCCGGGACGCCTCCGCCATCCCCATCCGGGGCTGGACGACCAGGGCGCCGGCCTCCGCGGCCTGCGCCACGAACCCTCCGAAGCTCGTCACAGCAGGACCCGGGAGCGCAGCCCGCCGACGAACTCGCGGAACCCGGCCACCGAGCCGCCCTCCTCGAAGACCGCGTCGAATCCGGCCTCCAGCAGGGTCCGTTCGCGGTCGGGGTCGTCGGCTCCGGCGATGCCGAGCTTGCCGCCGATGACGGTCGGGGTGGTCCGCAGCTCCGGGCAGGCCCGCAGGGCCGGGATCACCCTGAGGCCCTCCTGGTGGCCGTGGCCGTTGACGCTGCTGATGACGATCAGGTCCGGTTCGATCCGGCGGCACTCGGCGAGCAGCAGCCCGTCCGGGACGCAGGCGCCCAGGTTCGTCACCCGGTGGCCCAGTTCCTCCAGCAGCAACTGCAGGAAGACCAGGTTCCAGGTGTGCGAGTCCGAGGCCATCGTCGTCACGACGACGTCCAGCCCGGTCTGTTCGGCATTTCCGTGCTCCACAACTCAGCCCTCATCGGTAGAGATCGTCGATGGCGTGCCGCCGACGCCCCGGCCGGCGGTCCGGGAACTCCGGCGCGTGTTCCGCGGCGGCCCCGGCCCCGGGGAGAACGTTAGGAACGATCGGGCCCGGCAAGCGGCAGGTCGGGCGGCAGGTCAGGCGGCAAGAAGCGGCAGAACCGGCGCCGGCGGAAGCGCCGCCGGCACGGCCGGCCGGCCCCGGGCGGGCAGGCGGGCGCGGCCGGTGGGCACGGCCGGCCGTTCGGCCTGCCGCCGGTCAGACCGCGGCGGCCAGCAGCGGGAGCTCCCCGGACGGTGCGAGCCGGAATCCCGGTTCCTCCCGGACGAGGCGCCGGCACAGGTTGAGCACCGTGAAGCGCACGCCGTCGCGGGCGGGCACGCTGCGGATCAGGCCGCGCGAGAGCAGTTCGTGCACCGTCTCCAGGCAGGTCTGCAGCGACCAGCCGCTGCGGACCACCGCGTCCTCCCCCGACCAGTCCCCCGGCTCGTCCACCAGCACCTCCAGCAGGTCGCGCTGGCGGTCGGTCAGCCGCCGGATCGCCGGTTCCACCTCGTCCCGCACGTCACCGCGCGCCCCGAACACCACCGGCGGGGCCGCCAGCGTGAACGGGACGGCCGTCAACCGGGCCACCAGCTGGGACGTGGACTGCACCAGCGCCCACCCGGCCGCGCGCTCCAGCGCACCCGGCAGGCCGTCCAGGTGGCGGCAGAGTTCCGCGACGGCGGGCGCCTCGGAGGGCTCCAGGGTGTAGCCGGGCCGCAGCCTGCTCAGGTGCGAGAGCAGCAGCCGGACGGCGCCGACCTGCGCCAGCGCCTCCGGATCGGCGTCCAGCTCCGGCTCCGGGACGGGCAGCGGCGCGAGCGGGATGACCTGACCGCCGGGGAGCGGGCGGGCCTCCCGGGCGGTGATCAGCACCCGCAGCCCCGGGCAGTGGTGGAACAGCTCGTCCAGCCGGCCGGCGTCCACCCCGCCGTCGGCGCCGTCCAGCACCAGCAGGGCGGGCTGGTTGCCGAGGTTCCGGATGATGTCGTCCAGCAGCCCGCGCCAGGGGTGCGGGCCCCCGCCGCAGTCCACCCACCGCACCGACCAGCGGGCGGCCAGGTGGAGCCGGCCGGCCACCTCCAGGGCGAGCCGGGTCTTGCCGACGCCGCCGAGCCCGACCAGGGAGACCAGCCGGTCGCCGTGCACCGCGAAGGCGTCGGCCAAAACCTGGGCCTCCATCTCCCGCCCGACGATCGCCCCGCGCGCCACCGGCGGCGCGGCCGGTGCGGCCGGCGCGTCGTCGGCGAGCGGGTGCCGGCGGGCGGCCTCCTCGAAGTCCGTGCGGCTGCGGCCCTCCAGCCGCAGCGCGTCCGCCAGCAGCCGGACCGTCTCGTTGCGGGGCCTGCGCACCCGGCCGCTCTCCATGTCCCGGATGGCCCGCACGCTCAGGGTCGCGTGATCGGCCAGGCACTGCTGGGTCAGCCCGACCCGCTCGCGCCGTAGCCGCAGCAGCTCGCCGAAGCCCGCCGCCGTTCTCACCGCTTGCACCGACTGCCCGCCGTCCATGCCTCGTCTGCCCTTCGTGGTCCGGACTCCTACTGGGGTCGGGTCCGGTGACGGCATCAGCCCCGGGTACCCGCGCGGCCCGTGGTCCGGCCGCACGGGCACCGGTGGTCAGGCTGTGGCCTCCGAACCGGTTCCCTCTGGTCCCCGATGCTCCAGGCTTGCCGTCTACGCACGATCAACGGCCGATCACCGGCCCCACCCACGACCTTCACGGCTGCCTCACAGCCCTCCCGGAACCCCTGCTCACGGCCCCGCCCGGAGCACCGCGCGGCCCCGCGCGGCCCCGCCCCCGGCCCCATGACGAGCGCCGCCCGCTCCGCCGTCGGAGTGACGGCGGAGCGGGCGGCGCTCGTGTCCTGCGGTGAGCCGGCCGGGTCAGTACCGCTGGGCCTGGGTGACCTTGGCGACCAGTGCCTTGTCCCGGTCGATCGGGCTGAAGGCCGTCCGGGTGGCCTTGGCCCCCGCGGCGACGTCCGGGATGCCGAGGTAGGAGGTGTCCACGACCTTGCCGGTCTCGTCGAGGAACTCGACCTTGACCGCGTACGACGTCGTCGAGCCGGTGCTGTTGACCACCGTCACCAGGGCGGCGTTGAATCCCGCGGCCTGGGCCTTCGGCAGGCCGGTGAGCGTGACGTCCGAGACGGCGTTGCCCGCACCCCCGGTCTTCGACAGGACGTCCTGCGCCTTGGCCCGGTCCGCGGCCACCTGGGCCGAGACGGACGACTCGAACGCGGACGCCGCCGCCGACAGCGACTCCATCGCCTTGGAGGCGGCGGCCGAGGCCGCGGACGCGGCCGCCGAGGCCGACTCCAGCAACGAGGACTTGGCCGAGGCCACGGAGGAGGGCAGCTGGCCGGAGAAGGAGTTCACGTCCGGGGAGAAGGAGCGCGACGGTGTGGGCGAGGAGGAGCCCGAGGAGCCGCAGCCGGCGGCGACCAGCACCGTGCAGCCCAGCGCCACCGCGGCGAGTCCGGCCCTGCGGCCCGTCCGACCCGACGCCCGTCCCGGCCTGTCGTTGAAACGCGGCATGCCCCTGTCCCTGCCTCACGGCCGAACCCTCAGCGGCCCGATCCTGCTCGGCACCAGCCTCCGCCGCTCCCCGCCGTTCCCGCCACCGGGCCTGCTGCGAACAGGTCACCGCGGGCCGGCGGCCGGAGTCCGGGCCCGGGTACGCGGCAGGGCCCGTACGGTACGACCGGTCGTACCGTACGGGCCCGGTTCCGGGGGGCTCGGCCGGGAGAACCCGCGGGTTCTCAGTTGGCGGCGAGCTGGGCCGCGAAGATCGCGTGGTTGAAGTAGGCCTTGGCCTCCTGGATCAGGCCCTCGCCGTTCAGCTGGTAGACGTTGATGCCCGACCAGTTGACCGGCTTGCCGTCCTTCGCGACGGCCGCGCCGTGCCAGGAGACGGCGGTGAACTCGCCGACGTTGTGGGCCTCCAGCGGGGTCAGGCCGAGGAAGGGGTCGAAGTTGGGGATGACGGACTTGATGAAGGTCCGGATCGCCTCGCGACCCTTGATCGGCTCGGTGCCCACCGGGTCGTGGAAGAGCGCGTCCTCGGCGAAGGCGTCGGCCCAGCGGTCGGCGTCGGCCGACTGGGAGGCCTCGAAGAACTGCAGGACGGCCTTGGGCATGGCGGGGAGAGTCATCGACTCGCCTTTCTGTCGGGGTGTTCGGGATATCTCGTGATGGCTGCCGAACGGGCTCCGGGCCCGTCGGGCAGGTCTGGGGGGTGAGGGCGGCCGCCGCGGTCCGGCGGCCGGCTCAGGGGGGCGGGCTGCCCGGTCAGGCCGGGCCGGCGTCCACGGTGCGGCGCTGCCGCAGCAGGTCGACCCGGCACAACTCGTCGGCCTGGAGGCGGTAGTAGAGCCGGGTGCCCTCGCGCCGCCGGGTCAGCAGGCCCGCGTAGAGGAGCATCTTCAGGTGGTGGCTGATCGTCGGTCCGGACTGCTCGAAGGAGTCCAGGAGTTCGCCGACGAAGGCCTCGTTGGCCTCCCGGCCGAGCAGGATGGAGACGATGCGCAGCCGGATCGGGTCGCCGAGCGCCTTGAACAGACCGGCCAGTTCGTCGTGCGGGAGCGTCTCGGTCGCGGCTGCCGCCCGGGTGCCGGCGGCGGTGCCGGCGGCGGCGCCCGTGGCGCTCGGGAGGGGACGGACGGAGTGGGGAATCATTGCTCTCCTCACGGGCGAGTGGGCGGGAACCGGCTCAGCCGGCCACCGGGTGGCGGCGGTCGTGGCGGCGCATCAGCGGGACGGTCAGCAGACCGACCGCCGCGAGCACGGCCTGGACCGCGCAGACCCCGCCCCACCCGTAGGAGCCGAAGCAGGCGCTGGCGACCGCCGCGGAGACCGCCCCGCTGAGGAAGACCGCGACCATGTAGACGGTGTTGGCCCGGCTGCGGGCGTTGGGGACGTAGGCGAAGATCCGGGCCTGGTTGGCGATCTGGCTCCACTGCACCCCGACGTTGGCCAGGACGATGGCCACCACGAGGGCGACGAGCAGCGAGCCGCCGAGGGCGTAGGCGCCGGCCGAGACCAGGGTGAGCACCAGCGAGGCGATGATGATCGGCTGCGCGCCCTTGCGGTCGATGTAGCGCCCGGCCCACGGGGCGGACACCGCACCGGCCAGGCCCAGCACGCCGAACAGGCCCGCCACCGCACTGCTGTAACCGTAGTGACTGTTCGTCAGGACGAGCACGAGGGTGGTCCAGGTGGCGCTGTAGGCGCCGAACAGCGCGCCGTGCAGCACGCAGGCGTGCCGTACGGCCGGCTCGTCGCGCACCAGCCGGGGCAGCGAGGCGAGCAGGCTGCCGTAGCTCATGGCCGGGCGGGCGCCCTCCTTGGGCAGCAGCGAGACGGTGAGGGCACCGGTGGCCGCGGTCAGGACGGCGGCCAGCAGGTAGACGGCCCGCCAGCCGGCCAGTTGCCCGACCGCGCCACCGATCACCCGGGAGCCGACGATGCCGGTCATCAGGCCGATCTGGACGTTGGCCACCACGGCGGCGCGCTTCTCCGGCGGTGCGAGTTCGGAGGCGAGCGGCACCAGGACCTGCGGGATCACGGTGGCGGCGCCGATCGCCGCGGTGGCGGCGGCCAGCACCCCGAGGCCGGGGGCGGCCGCGGCCACCAGCAGCACGGCGGTGGTGACGCCCAGCATGGTGGCGAGCAGCGGCCTGCGCCGCCGGACGTCGCCCATCGGGACCAGGAAGAGGATGCCTGCCGCGTAGCCGAACTGGGCGCAGGTGACCACGATGCCGGCGGAGGAGTGGGAGATCCCCAGGCTGTCGCTGAACAGTTTCAGCAGCGGCTGGGCCAGGTAGACGTTGGCGACGGTGGCTCCGCTGCACACCGCCATCACCAGGAACAGCATGGGGCGGACGGTGGTGGGGCCGGGAGGGTCGGCCACGGCACGGGGGAGAACCGGAGTGTCTGTCATGACAGATCCTTGGTCACGCGGATGGGGTGAGCGGGCTGGTGCGCTGATCGCGCCGGGGAAGGACGGATCCCCGGGCACGGCGAGGGTGTTGAACCGGCCGTGTGGCACCGGCGGAGGAGGCAGCCGGTCGGTCGGCGGCGTCACGACGAGTTCTACACCAACCAGATGGTTTATTCAATCGGTTGGTCGGGCTTGACCCGGCCGACTAAACTAACCAGTCACTTGTTTACCCCTCCCCCCGTCCGCGAGACCCGAGGATGCCTGGCCGATGACCTCACGCTCCGAGCAAACCCGGAACCGGATCTACCAAGCCGCGCTCGACGAGTTCGCGCGCTACGGCGTCGCCGGCGCGCGCGTGGACCGGATCGCTCGGGAGGCCCAGGCCAACAAGCAGGCGATCTACCTCTACTTCGGCGACAAGGAGACGCTCTTCGCCACCGTGCTCAAGCGGTCGCTGGGCGACCTGGCGGCCGCCGTGCCGCCGCCCACCGCCGACGGCGAGGTGGACGTCACCGACTACCTCGACCGCCTCTTCACGTACCACCAGAACCACCCCGAGGTGACCCGCCTGCTGCTCTGGGAGGCGCTGGAGTTCACCGACCAGACCGTCCCGGACGAGGAGTCCCGCCGGGCGCACTACCAGCAGAAGGCCGCCGACCTGAACAGCGTGCGGTCCGCCGAGTCCGAGCAGATCAGCGCGATCGACGCGCCGACGCTCCTGCTGATCTTCACCGGGCTGGTGGGCTGGCCGATGGCCGTCCCGCAGGTCAGGCGCATGATCGTCGGCGACGACGAGGGCGCCCTGGAGCGGGTGAAGGCCTCCGTCATCGCCGCGGCCGTGGCCATCGCCGGCCAGAAGTGACCCGGCCCGCCCGGGGGTGCCGCACGCACCCCCGGGCGGCCTGACCGGGCGGCCCGACCGGCTCCGCACCCGGCCGGCGGACCGGCACCGGACGCCCTCCCGGCCCGCTCCGCACCCGGCCGGCGCCGGTACTTCCACCTTCATCGAAAAGCTTGTCCGGGCGCGGGGCCCGCCCTAGGTTGGGGGCTCAGCCACGGCTCACGCGTTCCCCGCGGGCCGGAGGCCCCCGAGCCGCTCCCCGGCAGTCCGCGGGTCGAGCCCCCGCCTGCCCGGATACCCCTGCGAGGTGCCCCGGCCTCGATCCCGGCGGCGCGCGACCGACCCCGCCGGGGAGCGGCGTCCCCGTGGTTCGGGGCCCACCGACCGAGAGGCGGCCGCGGGCCCACCGACCGAGAGACAGGTGAGTACCCCATGAGTACGGCAGAGCAGGCCCTGGTCGGCCGTCGCACGGCCCTCGGCTTCGGCGCGCTGCTGGGCGCCGGCGCGCTGACGGGCGGCCTGGCCGCCCCGGCCTCCGCCGCGCCCGCCCGCGACGAGGCGGCCCCCGACGCGAAGCACTACCAACCGCCGCACGGCTACGCCGGGTTCCCCGCGATGCCGGCCTCGGTGCTGCAGTTCTTCGCCGCCTCGCAGCGCGCCGACGCCCGCGCCTGGGCGAACGCCTTCGCCGAGGGCGCGGTCTTCCACGACCCGGTCGGCCGGCCCCCGATCACCGGCCGCGCGGCCATCCGGGCCCGGATCGCCTCGGTCCTGCCGAACTTCCGCCCCTTCCTGGGCATCACCCCGCTGGAGGCGCACGCCACCGCCGACTTCGTCGCCGTCACCTGGCGGGGTGCGGCGGTCACGCTGTCCAACCGGCCCGTCAACTGGTCCGGGATCAACGTCTTCCAGCTGGATTCCGCCGGTCTGATCAAGGAGTGCAGGGCCTACTTCGAGTACGCCGTCTTCCAGGCCCAGCTCGACCCGAAATAGACAACCACCTTCGACAAATCCACCACCGGATCCGCGACGGAGCTCCCGCGGACCGCACGCCGCCCCGCCCGGGCCGGCACCGCGGTCCGCGGGAGCTCTTTTGCTTCCGCCGTGTTTCGGGCCGCCATTCCGGTACCCGGAAGGTAGGTCGCCGGTAGGGCGAAAGAACGTTCGACTGTTTCGATGGGAACTGTCCTCGAGGGGCCCGTGCGGGTCTCCGACGGTGGGTCATCACCGCACCTCAGGACCGGACGGCGCCAAGTCCGTCGCCTTCTCGACAGCTACCAGAGGAGCTTTCCCATGCACATTCTGGTGACCGGCGGCGCCGGATTCATCGGTAGCAACTACGTCCGCCGTCTGCTGACCGGCGGACTGGGCACCGATGTGACCGGCGTCACCGTTCTCGACAAGCTCACCTACGCCGGGAATCTGGAGAATCTCGCCCCCGTCTCCGGCGACGGCCGACTGCGGTTCGTCCACGGCGACATCGCCGACGAGGAGCTGGTCCCCAAACTGCTCTCCGAAGTGGACGCGGTGGTGAATTTCGCCGCCGAGTCCCACGTGGACCGCTCGATCGGCAACTCCGGCGAATTCGTGCGCACCAACATCGTCGGCACGCACAACCTGCTGCGGGCCGCCCTCCAGGAGGGCCTGGCGCGCTTCGTCCACGTGTCCACCGACGAGGTGTACGGCTCGATCGACGAGGGCTCCTGGACGGAGGAGTGGCCGCTGGAGCCCAACTCCCCGTACGCCGCCGCCAAGGCGAGCGCCGACCTGCTGGTGCGCGCGTTCGCCCGCACCCACGGCCTGAACGTCAGCATCACCCGCTGCAGCAACAACTACGGCCCGTACCAGTTCCCCGAGAAGGTCATCCCGCTGTTCGCCACGACGCTGATGCGCGGCGGCACCGTCCCGCTCTACGGCGACGGGCTGAACGTGCGCGACTGGCTGCACGTGGACGACCACTGCCGCGGCATCGACCTGGTGCTGCGCGAGGGCGCCCCCGGCGAGGTCTACAACATCGGCGGCGGGCGGGAGTTGACCAACAAGGAGCTCACCGGGGTACTGCTCCACGCCCTCGGCAGGGACTGGAGCTCGGTGCGCGCGGTCGCCGACCGCAAGGGGCACGACCGCCGCTACTCCATCGACGACAGCAAGCTGCGCCGGCTCGGCTACCGCCCGCAGGTCAGCTTCGAGGACGGCATCGCGCAGACCGTGGCCTGGTACCGGGAGAACTCCGCCTGGTGGCAGCCGCTGCTGGCGAACGCCGCCTGATCCGACTCAGTTCCGGAAGACGCACACCTCCGCACCAGGAAGGAACAGCTCATGCGCGGCATCATCCTCGCCGGCGGGTCCGGCACCAGACTGCGCCCGCTGACCAGCGTGCACTCCAAGCAACTTCTGCCGGTCTACGACAAGCCGATGATCTACTACCCGCTCTCGGTGCTGATGCACGCCGGGATCCGCGAGGTCCTGATCATCTCCACCCCGCACCACCTCGACGTCTACCGCGAACTGCTGGGCGACGGCGGGGACCTGGGCATCGAGCTCAGCTACGCCGTCCAGGAGAACCCCGGCGGCCTGGCCCAGGCCCTGCTGATCGGCCGGGAGTTCGTCGGCGACGAGGACCTCTGCCTGGTGCTCGGCGACAACATCTTCTACGCCCACGAGCTGCCGACCATGCTCCGCCGCGAGGTCGAACGGCTGGACGGCTGCACCCTGTTCGGCTACCCGGTCAGCGACCCGGAGCGGTACGGCGTGGCCGAGATCGACGAGAACGGCGCGATCGTCAGCCTGGAGGAGAAGCCGGACCGGCCGAAGTCCAACCTGGCCGTCACCGGTCTGTACATGTACCACAACGAGGCCCTGGACCGGGCCGCCCGGCTCACCCCGTCGGCCCGCGGCGAGCTGGAGATCACCGACCTCAACCTGACCTACGTGCGGGAGAACCGGGCCCGGCTGGTCAACCTCGGGCGCGGCTCGGCGTGGTTCGACACCGGCACCCACGACAGCCTGCTGGAGGCCTCGACCTTCGTGCAGATCCTGGAGAAGCGCCAGGGCATCCGGATCTCCTGCGTGGAGGAGGTGGCCTACCGGATGGGCTTCATCGACCGGGAGCAGCTGACCCTGATCGGCAAGCGGCTCTCGTCCTCCTCCAGCTACGGCCAGTACGTCCTGGAGCTGGCCGGCGCATGACCCCGCCGACCGACACCGCACCGCACGACGACGCGCTGGTGGAGCCCCGCACCCGTACCCACGGTTCGACCGTGGGCCCGGGCTGCTGGGTCCGCCACGGCGTGTCCCTGGAGGACAGCACGCTGGCCGCCGGCGTCTTCATCGGCTTCCGCAGCGCGATCGCGGCCGCCGACTTCGGGCCGGGCGCGATGGTCGCCTCCCTGGCCCGGGTCGGGGAGCCGGGCGGCGCCCGGGTCACCGTCGGGGCCGGCGCCTGGATCGCCGCCCGGGCCGTGGTCGCCCCCGGCGTCCGGCTCGGCCGCGGCGCGGTGGTGGCGGCCGGCGCCCACGTCACCCGCGACGTCCCCGACGACACCATCGTGGTGGGCCGGCCGGCGCGGATCCTGCGCCACCGGACACCGGTCGAGGACGGCCTGCCGGACCCGTCGGCGATCGTCGCCCTGGTCCGCCGCCGCGCACCCCGCGCGGTCACCCTGCCGCCGAGCTGGCGGGTGGGCACCGGCGGGCTGCTGGACGCCGAGTTCGGCGGCGGCGTGGACGTCCGGATCGGCCCCGGGCCGATCGCGCTCGGACGCCCCGACGGGCCGTCGCCCCTGGGCGGCATCCGGCTCGGCACCGGCGTGCGGATCGGCGCCCGCGCCGTCCTGGAGGCCGGCGGCGGACTGTCGGTCGGCGACCGCACCGTCCTGGGCCCCGACGTCCAGGTCCTCTCCAGCGGCCACGACCTGGGCCGGCGTTCACTGCCCTGGCGGGCCGGCCCGGTCTCGATCGGCGCGGACGTGCTGATCGGCTCGGGCGTCACCGTCATCGGGCCCTGCACGATCGGCGACCGGGCCCGGGTGGCCGACGGCGCGATCGTGGTGGGCGACGTGCCGGAAGGCCGCACCACCCACGGAGTACTCACCCCTTCCGACACCAGGAGCCCGCGATGAAGATCCTGTTCGCACCCGCCGCCACCGGCTCGGGACACAACATGCGCGTCCTGTCGCTGGCCCGGGAGATCCTGGCCCAGCAGCCCGACGCCGAACTGACCGTGCTGCTCGGCTCGTTGCAGTCCACCTTCACGCCGCTGTTCACCGAGGCCGGCGTGACGGTGGTGGACCTCGCGGCCGGCCGGCCGGTGGACTACGCCACCAAGAGCAACCTGGGCCGCCGGATGGACTGGGACGGCTACATCGGCGGCTACCTCGCCCCGGCGTTCGTCAACGGCGAGCGGATCCTGCAGTACCTGGCCCTGATCCAGGAGCACCGGCCCGACCTGCTGGTCAGCGACTACAACATGTCCGCCAGCATGGCCGCCGCCATCCTCGGCACCCGGCACGCCCTGGTCACCGAGCGGTACGACTTCACCCTGTACCAGCTCGACGACCAGACCCTGGTCGACGGCGGCTTCGACATCGAGCCGGAGGACCTGCGGCGCGGCCGCCAGGCCCTGCACGCCTGCTTCGAGTGGATCGTCTCCGGCGCCGAACTGGTGCTGACCGACAAGCCGCTGGTCCCCGAGCTCGACGAGGGCACCGCGGTGGCCCGGGCCCTGCGCCCGGGCGGCAACGCGGTGTTCACCGGCCCGATGGTGCGCCGGATCCCGCCGTCCGACGCCGAGGGCAAGGCCCGCGCCGAGCTCGGCATCCCCGAGGGGCCGCTGATGGTCGGCTCGGTGGGCGGCACCACGATGTTCCTGGAGAACAAGCAGAAGGTCGTCGACCGCTACCTGGAGGCCTACGAGCTGCTCCGCGGGCAGCACCCCGACCTGCAGTTCGTGCTGCTGGGCCGGGAGCCCGTCCCGGCGCCCGAGTCGGTGATCCAGCTGCCCTACCTGCCGGAGTGGATGCCGCTGCTGCGGGAGGCCAACGTGCTGCTCTCCGCGCCCGGCTGGATCACCGTCACGGAGGTGGCGGCGATGCGCATCCCGACCGTCTTCGTGCTCGGCAGCCTCGGCGAGTACCACGAGGTCGAGGCGGCCCGCAGGCTCGACCTGCTCGGCTTCCCGACCTGCATCGACCCCACCGCGGAGCAGCTCGCCGCGACGGTCGCCCCGCTGCTGGCCGTCCGGCCCGACCACGAGGCCCCGACTCCGGGCCAGCTCGCCGTCGCCCCCGAGGGCCCGGGCACCGCGCTCGCCGCCCGGCACCTGCTGGCGGCCGCCGGCCGCGCCCGCTGATGGCGGCACCCGCCACCCTCGCACTGCCCGTCGCGACCCGGATGCTGCTGGCCAGCGACGGCTCCACCACGGTGCTGCTGGAGTCGCTGCTGGGCCGCCGGCTGTCGGTGCGGGTCTCGCTCCAGCACCGGGTCGGCGCCGGCCAGGCACCGCCGCAGGCCCTCGCCTCGCTCGGGCTCGGCCCCGAGCACACCGTGGTCGAGCGCCACTCGGTGCTGGTCACCGACGACGACGAGGTCGTCAGCCGCAACCTGGTGGTCTTCACCGCACCCCCGCGCGGCTGGTCCGGCGCCGCCAACGACGCCGTCCCGCTCGGCCACCGGCTGCGCGACACCCTGACCCTGCAGCACCGCCGGCTGCTCGGGAGCGGCACCGACCGCTGGAGCCCGGACGACGAGCCGTGCGCCTACAAGGAGTACCTGATCAGCTGCGACGACGGCGCCCGCCTGTACGTCCACGAGCGCTTCGACCCGCGCTTCGTCCCGCTTCCCGAAACCGTCTGAGACCGACCGAGGAGTCCCGATGTCCCGACCGCCCTCCCTGCACGACTTCTTCACCGAGAACTTCGTGGACGCCCGGGGCCGCGTCCCGGCCGTCCTCGGCCGGGACGCCGCCGACCCGGTCACCCCGGACCGCACCCTGCGGGACGCGGCCCTGGCCGTGCTGGTGCTCGCGAAGGCCGAGGAGCCCGAGCTCACCCGCACCCTGCTGACGGCCCTGCGCGAGTTCGACGACGCACAGGCGGCCGGCTTCCACGAGCTGCTGGACGTCACCGGCACCGTGCACCCCGTCGGCGACGTGCGCACCCCCGCCACCCAGGCGCTCGCCTGGTGGGCGCTGCACCACGCGGGCACCGCCCTGGACGACCCGGCGACGGCCGCCGAGGCCCGGGCGGGGCTGCGCCCGCTGGCCGAGTCCGTGCTCGCCGGCGGCTGGCCGGCCCGCCTGCACCGCGACGGGGCGACCGTGCTGGACGGCGCGAGCCTGCTGGAGCAGGTCGCGGTGCTGGTGCTGGCCGCGCACGCGGTGGACGACGGCGACGCGTTCTGGGCCTCGTTCCTGACCGCCGCCGCCGAGCAGCTGGCCGCGTTCGACTCCGCGGACGGCGCCTGGGCGGCACTGACCGCGCGCGGCGAGCCGGACGCCTTCCACGGCTACCGGCTGCGCTCCAGCGCCCTGGCGGTGCTGGCCTGGTCCGCCCTGCACGAGCGCGCCACCGCCGCCGGATCGCCGGACCTCGGCGCCCTGGAGCACGCCCGCAAGGTGCTGCGCCACCTGGACACCCACGAGCACACCCGCGGCCGCGGCCTGTGGGACCGGGTGTCCGCCGACTCGCAGACCCGGGTCGACCCGCTGCTGGCGCAGTACGGCCGCCCCGACTCGCCGTTCCCCGCGAAGCTGATGCCCGACCACGCGCTGGCCGTGCTGGCCGCCGACCGGGTCGCCGAGCTGTCCGACGACGTGTGGGCCAAGGAGCTGTCCGCGCTGGCCGCCGCCGAGCTCTGGCGCTACACCGACACCGCGGTCGGCGGGATCTTCCAGGGCCAGGGCAGCTGGTTCTCCACCCCGGTGGACGCCACCGTCCCGCTCGCCCGGCACGTCATGGTGCCGCCGCGCTCCGCGGGAGCCTTCTCCGTCGGCAACACCGCGTACGTGCCGTTCCACGAGAAGCACGCCACCACCCAGCTGCTGGCGCTGGCCGCCCTCGGCGACCGCGAGCAGCCCGCGCCGACCGTGCCCGGCCCGGCCCCCGAGCTGAAGCCCTGGCCGCTGGAGCGCGACCTCTCCTACGTCTCCCGCGAGCCGCTGTCCGAGGGGCTGATCGACCTGCCGGCCTACCTGGCCTGGCTGCGCTCGACCGCCTCGGGCCTGGGCTACGGCCTGACCCCGTACCGGGCACCGCTGGGCCTGCGCTCGGACCGCACCGCACAGACCTTCTCGGTGCTGCACGTGGTGTCCGACCTGATGGCGCTGAACGAGCCGATCGCCAACCGCGACCAGCTGCTGGCCGGCATCTACGCGACCCAGAACCCGGACGGCGGCTTCGGCGAGCAGCCCAGCCTGCTCTCGGAGGCGTTCACCACCTACTGCGCGGTGCTGACGGCGACCGTGCTCGGCGGCACGGACTACGACACCGACCAGTGCGCCGCGTTCCTGCAGGCCTGCCAGCACGCCGAGGGCGCCTTCGGCAACGCCCCCGGCTACCCGGGCGACGCCTGGCACTGCAACCTGGCCGTCCTGGCGCTGCTGGCCCTGGGCCGGCGCCCGGAGCGGGAGGCCGACCTGGTCGCCTACTTCGCCGCCTGCCGCAACCAGGACGGCGGCTACGGCAACCAGCCCGGCCACCCCTCGGACACCTTCGCGACCTTCCGGGTGGTCGACACCCTGATCGCGCTCGGCCTGGAGCCGCCGCGCCACGAGGAGACCATCGCCTGGCTGCGCGGCCTGCAGACCGAGGCCGGCGGCTTCCGCTACCGCCCGTCGGGCCCGGAGAGCTTCGTCGGCTCCTACCACGCGATCGCCTCGCTGTACGTGCTGGGCTCGGAGCCCGCCGACCCGGCCGCCTGCCGGGCCTGGATCGCCGCGCGGCAGAGCTCGGACGGCGGCTTCGGCCGGGTGCCCGGCGGCGCCTCGGAGACCACCGACGAGGGCTTCATCGCGATCCAGGCGCTGCACATGCTGGAGGGCAAGCTGAACCCGTACTGGGCCGTCATCATGACCTGATCCCGGGTCACCCCGGGCGACCGCGCGGGGCTCCGCACGCCCCGCGCGGTCCACCACCCGCCATGCGCCGTTCCCCACGGGCCGCAGGCCGCTCGCCGCACGCCGCACGCCGTTCACCACGACCGAAGGACACCTTCCGATGATCTTTGACTGCCACCAGCACGTCGTCCTGCCGACCTCCGCCCAGATCGCCGCGATGGACGAGGCGGGCATCGACCGCGCGGTGCTGCTGTCGACCCTGCCGCACATCGAGCACTCCACCGACATCGCCTCGTTCAAGAGCGAGATGTCCGTGCTGCACCGGGTCCTGCAGGGCGAGGCGGACGGCCGCGAGCGGCCCAGCCGGGAGCTGCGGGAGGCGCTGGCCGAGGGCGGCGACCGGTTCGTGGCCTTCGGCAAGGTGCCCGTGGGCCTGTCGTACGAGGACACCGTCAAGGCGCTCCAGCAGGAGGTCCTCGAGCCCGGCTACGCCGGCGTCGGCGAGCTGACCTTCGGGTCCGACGAGGCGGCCAAGCTGGAGCCGGTGTTCCGGGCCGTGCAGGAGGCCGCGGTCGGCGGTCGGGCGCTGCCGCTGCTGGTGCACGGGTTCGCCCCGCAGACCGCCGGGGACATCCGCACCACGGCCGAGCTGGCCCGCCGCTTCCCGTCCGTACCCGTGGTCATCGGCGTGCTGGGCGGCCTGAACTGGCTGGAGACCATCGAGCTGGTGAAGGAGATCCCCAACCTCTACCTGGACCTGGGCTCCTCCTTCGTCTCGCTGGCACCGCGGCTGGCCGCCGCGGAGGTGCCGGAGCGCTGCCTGTTCGGCTCCAACACCCCGTTCGCCGACATGTACACCAACCGGATCCTGGTGGAGCGGGTGATCCCGGACGCCGGCGCCCGGGCCCGGGTGATGGGTGAGAACCTCGCGGAGCTGCTGGGGATCGCGGGCTGAATCTTCACCGAATCTGACGATTCGACAGTCTGACTGAACGTCAGAATCCTTGCAGGGGGCGGACGGGAGCGATTCCCGCCCGCCCCCGCTGTCATGTAGGTCACGTTTCACCGGCCCGGGGCGGCCATGGCGCGGATTTCCGCTGGTCGCAGACCTCGTGACGCTCTGTTATTTAAACCAACCAGTTGCATGAAAAGGACTGATTGAGTCACCCTTACGTCATGCTAGTCCCCGAGATCCCCGCCAAAGCTTCACAGACCCCGGCCGCACGCCGGCTCGGCCGAACCGGCCCCCACCTGCCCTGCGTAGGACTCGGCACCTGGCGCCGCTTCGACCTCCCCGCCGGGCGCGAGCACCTGGCCCGCGAGATCGTCGCCCTCGCCCTCGCCCACGGGGTGCGGGTCTTCGACACCGCGCCCGTCTACGGACGCTCCGAGGAGGTGCTGGCCCGCGCCCTGGGCACCGCCCGGCAGGAGGCCTTCGTCGCGACCAAGATCTGGGCCGACGGCCCCGCCCGGGGGAGGCGCCAGTTCGAGAACCAACTGCGCCTGTTCGACGGCCGGGTCGACCTGCTCCAGCTGCACCACGTGATCGGCTGGCGCAACCACACCGACTGGCTCCAGCAGGAGCGCGAGCGCGGCCGGATCGGCCGGATCGGCCTGACCTACTGGCGCGACCACGCCTTCGGCGGCGGCACCGCGGCCGACCTGGAACAGGCCATGCGCACCGGCGTCTACGACACCGTCCAGATCCCGCTGAACCCGCGCGAACGCGCCGTCGAGCAACGCATCCTGCCGCTGGCCCGGGAACTGGGCATCGGCGTGCTGGTGATGCGCCCCTTCGCCGAGGGCGGCCTGCTGAACCGCACCCCCGACCCCCGCCGACTGGCGGCCGCCGCCGACTGCACCGACGCGTCCGAGGCCCTGCTCCGCTGGGGGCTGTCCGACGAGCGGGTGCACGTCACCCTGCCCGCCACCCTCGACCCCGCCCACCTGCTGGCCAACGTCGCGGCGGGCGCCGCGCCGCCCCTGACCGCCGATCAGCGCACCGCACTGGCCGAGCTGTTCGTCTGACCCTGCCCATCGCCGCCACTGACGGAAGGATCGACACCCATGAACAGTTCCACCGCAGCGCTCGCCTCCGCGGGCTTCCGGCTGCCCATCGTCCACGGGCCGTCCAACGGGGTCGGCAAGCTCGCCCCGCGGGAGGCCTTCCACGTCAGCCTGCTGGGGGCGCCCGCCATCCGGATCAACGGCGAGCCCGTCAACATCCGGGGCGACGCCACCAGACGAGTCCTGGTCCACCTGGTGCTCTCGTCCCCGCACGTGATCCCCAACCACCGGCTGATCGAGTCCACCTGGGGCGGCAACGAGCCCGACAGCGCGATCGACCAGATCCGCAAGATCATCTCCAAGCTGCGCCACGGCCTGCCCGACGGCAAGGACCTGATCCGCACCGAGCCCGGCGGCTACCGGATCCTGCTCAACGCCCAGCAGAGCGACGTCGTCCTGTGGCGGGACGCCGTCCGCCGGGCCCGCGTCCTGCTGCAGAACGGCGAGGAGCGGGTCGGCCTGGAGCAGTTCACCGACGCCCTGGACCTGTGGCGCGGGCCAGCCCTGGACGGCCTGGAGGGCCACCCCTTCGCCAACGAGGCGGTCTCCCTGCACGAGGAGCGCAACGCCGTGCTCGAGACCTGGTGCCAACTGGCCGTCAAGCAGCTCGGCGCGCCCGCGGTGGTCGCCCGGCTGCGCCGCGAGGTCACCCAGCGGCCGCTCCAGGAGCGGCTGTGGGAGCTCCTGATGACCACCCTCGCCACGTCCGGCCGGGTCCTGGAGGCCCTGGACGAGTACAACAACCTGCGCAAGATCCTCTCCAACCTGCTCGGGGTGCTGCCCTCCCCCCACCTGCAGGCGCTCTACCGCAGCCTGGGGACCAGCGCCCACGGCCTCGCCGCCGCCCCGGCGGCCCCGACCGTGCCCAAGCCGCGCACGGCCGACCGGACCCGCCCGCAGGTACCCGACTGGATCAAGGAACTGCTGCGCGGCCAGGAGCCCAACCCCGGCTACGTGATGGACTCGCGCTGGAACATCCTGCACGGCAACCACGCCATGAAGCGCTGGTTCCCCTCGCTGGCCGGCGACGACGCCAACCTCCTGCGCTGGGCCCTGGCCGACCCGATGGCGAGGGTCACCCTGCACGACTGGGACAGCCACGTCCTGGTCTACCTCGGCATGCTGAAGCTCGCTCTGTCCAAGCACCCCGGCGACCCGGTCCTGACCGGCATCCTGAACGCCTTCAAGGCCCGGGGCGAGCGCGCCTCCACCCTGATGCGGGACGCCATCGAGGTCGAGACCCGCGAGAACCACCAGTACACCGTCAGCGTCCCGCAGATCACGCCGGCACCGGTGCAGGTGGTCTCCCACCTGCTCACCCCGATCGGGAACCCCGACCTGCGCATCGTGATGCTCACTCCGCCCCAGGGGCGGCCCGTCGTCTGACTCCCCCGCGGGAGCCGCTGGAGGTTCGGACACAGGTCGGACAGCGCCGTCCACCTGTTCTCCGACACCCGCCGGGCGGCACCGGGCGGCCCTGCTCAGCACCGGGCGGCCCGCACATCGCGGCCGGGCCGCCATCAGCTTGCAGCCGCGAGCATCACCTGTCAATCCGGTGACTCGCAGGCGATAACTCCCCACCAACTCCATAGGGCAGAACCCTACCCTCGCTGCGTCACCGGCTTGACTGGTGACGGTCACATCGGGCAGTCTCATCACCTGTCAGGACGGTGACGGGGCCGACGAGATCGGCCCGTCCCGTCGTCGGGAGGTCCGAAAGGTGGGGTTCGACGTGGTGGACATCAGGGGTGGGCGCAGCCGGCTGGCAGCCGGAGCGGTCTCGGCACTCGCGGCGGGCCTGGCGCTCAGCGCGTTCGCCCTCACCGGGATCGCCGACGGCGCGACCACCGGCGCCGGGGCCGACGCCTTCGGCGGCCGCGCCAGGCCGACCATCGTGCTGGAACACGGCGCCTTCGCCGACGGCTCCAGCTGGAACGACGTCATCGCCGAACTGCGCGCCGACGGCTACCCCGTGGTCGCCGCCGCAGACCCGCTGCGCGGACCCGCCTCCGACGCCGCCGCGCTGCGCACCGTCCTGGACCACGTCAAGGGCGACAAGATCCTCGTCGGCCACTCCTACGGCGGCAACGTCATCAGCCAGGCCGCCACCGACGACCCGCTGGTCAAGGGCCTGGTCTACGTGGCCGCCTTCCTGCCGGCCCCCGGGGAGAGCGCCCTGGAGCTCACCGGCAAGTACCCGGGCTCCACCCTCCCGGACGCCCTCGACCCGGTCACCTACCGGCAGGCCGACGGCAGCACCGCCACCGACCTGTACATCCGGCAGGACAGGTTCCGCCAGCAGTTCGCCGCCGACGTGCCCGCCGACCGGGCCGCGCTGATGGCCGCCGCGCAACGCCCCGTCGCCCAGTCCGCACTGACCGAGAAGGCCACCTCCGCCGCCTGGGAGACCAAGCCGAGCTGGGCCGTCGTCACCACGCGCGACCTCAACATCCCGGTGGCCGTGCAGCGCTTCATGGCCGAGCGCGCGCACGCCCGCACCACCGAGGTCGCCGCGTCCCACTCCGTGGCCGTCTCGCACCCGCGCCTCGTCGCGGACGTCATCGAGCGGGCCGCCCGCGCCACCGCCCGCTGACCGGGACGCCGGCGAGGCACCGCGCGCCGGCGAAGGCAGTCGGATGACTCAGGGGTGACGGCCCAGCGGCCGCGCCCGTGAGCCGCACCGACCCGCAAGGAACCAGCCCCACCGCCGGGTGACGCCGGCCCGGAACGCCGACGTCACCGGCCAGAACAGTCACGCATTGTGAGGACACCCCATGGCAGTCGTACGGCTCTCCCTCGTCTCCACGCTCAGCACCGAGGACGTGCTGGCGGTGCTGACCGACTTCGGCCCCTCCCGCCCGGGGGCCTGGTCCACCATCGACGCCGACCACTTCGAGGTCCACGACCTCGGCGACACCTGGGCCGAGGTCACCGAGGGCACCGCCGCCGCCTGGGAACGCGCACGCTACGACTGGCAGCCGGGCGGCGACACCGTCACCGTCACCACCCTGGACTCCAAGCTGTTCGGCGCCGGTGGCGGCTGGGTCTTCCGGATGACCCCGGAGGGCGACGGCACCCGGGTCGACGTCGAGCTGACCAGGCGGCCCACCACCCTCAAAGGCAGGATGCTCGCGGCGCTGCTGCCCGTCGCCGCGCCGCCGGCCCTGCGCAAGTCCCTCGCGGGGCCGCTGCAGGCCGCCTGACCGGACCGGACACCCGCCCGATCGCCCGACCCGCCCGATCGCCCGACGGGGTACCGCACCGCATGACGAAGGGGCCGGCAGCACGCGCTGCCGGCCCCTTCGTCATGCGCGCCCGTCGCGCGTCCTGCGGCCCCGTCACGCGTCCCGCCGCCCGCCGCGGCCCGGCAGTCGACCGTCAACTGACCGATGCCCGCGGTCCGCCCCCGGCCGAGAGTGGAGCCACACACGACGCACCCCGGAGGGGAACCCCTGCCATGCACCGAGACCGATCACCGCTGCGAGCACCCGCGGCACCCGGGCAGCTGCCCGCGCTGCTCCTCGACCTCGACCAGCTGCTCGACGAGTTCACCCGCCACCCCGTGCGGGCGGAGTTCCGCTTCGACCCGGCACTGCCCGCGGTGATCACCGTCGAGTTCCTGGCGGAACGCGGCCCGGGCCTCGTCTGGCGGTTCGGCCGTGAGCTGCTGCACGGCGGACTGACCTCGATGAGCGGCTGCGGCGACGTCCGGATGTGGCCCGCCCAACCCGGCGAGCGGCCCTCGTCCTGGCTGCTCCTCGAATCGCGGGAGGTGGAGGCCCTGTTCGAGGTGCCGACGGCACCCCTCGCGGCCTGGCTCGACGCCACCTACCGGATCACCCCCGCCGAGGCGGAGCTGACCGGACTCGACTGGGACGGCTCCCTCCGCCGGCTGCTCGACGGACCGGGAGCGCCCACCGCGTGAGTGCCGCCGCCCGCCCGCCGGGTGCACCCGCCCCCGGGCCCACCGCCGGGCCCCGGCCTTCCGCACGGCCCGCCCCCACCCCGGCCCCCGACACAGGAGACACCCCGTGAGCCTGCCCGAACCGCGACCCGGCCAGGACGGCCGAGTCGTCATCGACGCCGCCTTCAAGGCGGACGCCCCCGCACGCTACGCCCGGCTCCGGGCGCTCGGCCCCGTCCACCCCGCCGAGTTCCAGACCGGACTGGAGGGCTGGGTGGTCGTCGGCTACGACCTGGCCCGGGAGGCCCTCACCCACCCCGCCCTGCTCAAGGACGCCACGCCCGCCGCCGAGGCCCTCGCCGCCGCCGGCTTCGTCCTCCACCAGCCCTCGGTCGGGCTCGGCGCGCAGATGCTGGAGGCCGACCCGCCCGAGCACACCCGGCTGCGCACCCTCGCCGCGGCCGCGTTCACCCCCCGCCGCACCGCCGAACTGGCGCCGCGCATCGAGCGGATCGCCCACGGGCTGATCGACGCGATGCCGCCGTCGGGCGTGCTCGACCTCGTCGAGGCCTTCAACGCCCCGCTGCCCGCCGTGGTGATCGCCGAACTCCTCGGCATCCCGCCGGAGCACCACCTGGACTTGCGCCACTGGGCGGGCGAGGCGCTCCAGGTCGACTCCCCCGGGCACCGCCCGGCGCTCGCCGCCCTGCACGCGCTGCTGGCCGGCCTGATCGCGGACAAGCGCCGCCACCCGCAGGACGACCTGCTCTCCGCCCTGGTGGCCGTGCGCGACCAGGAGGACGGCCGGCTCTCCGAGCAGGAACTGGTCGGCACCGCCATGATGCTGGTCGTCGCGGGCTACGAGAGCACCGTGAACCTGCTGGGCAACGCCGTGCTGGCGCTCCTGCGGCACCCGGACCAGCTGCGGCTGCTGCGCGAACGCCCCGATCTCCTCCCCGGCGCCGTCGAGGAGTTCCTGCGCCACGACACATCCGTCGAACGCTCGACGAACCGCTACGCCGCGACCGACCTCGAACTGGGCGGTGTGCGGATCCCCCGCGGCGGGATGCTCACCGTCGCCCTCGGCTCGGCCGGCCACGACGCCCCGCAGGCCGGCGGTGATCCCGCGGTCCTCGACGTGACCCGGCCGGCGGCCCGCCACCTGGCCTTCGGGCACGGCGTCCACCACTGCCTGGGCGCCCCGCTCGCCCGTCTGGAGACGGTCGTCGCGCTGCGCACCCTGCTGTCCCGCGTCCCGGAGCTGGAACCGGCCGCCCCGGTCGACTCGCTCGACTGGATCGGCTCCGGGATCATCCGGGGCGTGCGGTCGCTCCCGGTGCGCTACCGCGTCGGCTGACCGCACCGCACCGGCGCGGACAAGCCGTCCCGACGCGGACAAGCCGTCCCGACGCCGACGCCCCGTTCCGGCCCGCAGCACGGGGCGCGGGCCGGAACGGGGGCGGGGTGGGGCGGGGTGGGGCGGGGTGGACGGGCGGGGCGGGCCGACAGGGGGAAGAGTTCGGGGGCGGCCCCGGGGGTCAGTGCCGGGAGGGCAGGACGCAGCGGAAGCTCGTGGCGACGCCCGGGTCACCGTGGCCCGAGTAGCGGGAGACCGCGGGGTAGCGGCAGAGGTCACGGGCGACGCTCTGCCCGGTGGCGGTGACCAGGGTGGCCGGAAGCGTCGCGGGGGCCTCGCCCCGCTCGACCCAGGCGGTCAGCGCGGCGAGGTCGTCGACCGTTCCGGCGCCGCGGTTGAGGCCGCAGTGGACCGCCCCCGGCACGAGGAAGAGCCGGTAGAAGTCGTCGACCCGCCCGGCACCGCCCATCGTCCGCTCGACCTGCCGGCGGTAGTCGACGGTGCCCTGGGCGGGGACGTACTGGTCGGCCTGGCCGTGCCAGCTGAGCAGCTTGCCGCCGGACCTGTGGAAGGCCGACAGGTCCGGGTCGTCGCTGCCGATGATCCCGCCGTACTCGGCGCGGGACTGCTCGAACAGCCGGGTGAACTGGCCGTAGGTGATCGTCGAGACGTCGAACGACGGCTGCCTCTTCAGCCAGGTCGCGACCCAGTACTGCGGCACGGGGAACGGCGCGCCCTTGACCGCGCCGTCCGCGTCCGGCTCCGTCACCCCGGCCAGCGCCGACAGGTCCGCGCCGACCGGGACGCCGGACCACAGCCGGCGGCCCGACTCCGTGCGCGGGCCCTCCCAGATCCTGCGCACCACGTCCGCGACGGCCGCGGTGACGGTCAGCTCCCGGCCGTCGCACACCACCGTGGTGCCGATCAGCCGGCGCGGGTCGAAGTCGCACCGCGCGGCGTCGTTGACCAGGCCGTCCCGGATGCCGTCCAGCGGGTCGCAGGCCTTGACGGCAGCGTCGGTGAAGGCCTTGAACTCGCAGGCGGACGGGTAGGTCCGCTCGTTGTTCATCACCACCTGCGGCCAGAGGGTGGCCACCTCGAACGCGTCCCAGTGGACGGCGGGCGCGTTGGCGAGGATCCCGTCGAAGTCGTCCGGGTAGCGCTGGGCCTCCGTGTAGCCCTGCCGTCCCCCGGTGGAGCAGCCGTTGAAGTAGGAGTAGGAGGGACGAGCGCCGTAGACCCCGGCGACGACCTGCTTGCCGACGACCGAGGCCTCGTGCTGGGAGCGCGAGGCGAGGTTCTCCAGCAGCGCGGTGTTCACCCTCCCGGCGCCGTCCAGCCCCCAGCCGACGTCGACGGCGTCGCCGAGGCCGGCGTCGGTGGTGGTCGCCGCGTACCCGTTCTTGACCGCGGTGCCGAGTCCGACGCCGTTGTCCCCAGCCGCGTAGGCGCTGCCGCCGAGTGCCTGGAAGCGGCCGTTCCAGCCGTCCGCGGGCAGCCAGGTGCGCACCCGGGCGTGGTCGCCGTCACCGGGGTGGGTGAGGGTGACGGTCACCTCGCAGTAGGCGGGGACTCCGGTGACGGTGCCGCCCACGACCCCGGTGCCGTCGACGGTGCCGCCCTCCCGGCGCAGCGCGGTCACGGATTCCACCCTCGTCCCGGCGGGGGCGGTCACGGCGGGGGTCGAGCAGCGGGACGCCGCGGCGACGGAGCCGTCCGCGGACGCCGCGGACGCCGCCGGCAGGTTCACCGCCGCGACCAGCGGCACGCCGGCCGCGAGGACGGTCAGGAGTCGCTTCATGGGTTTCCCCTCCAGGGAAGTGCGTAGAGGTCCGCAGGTCTGCGGGTGCCCGCGGGCTCGGGGTGCGCGGGCTCGGGGTGCGCGGGTGACGGCCGGGCGTCGGAACGGCCAGCCTGACGTCACCTTTCCGAGCGGTGACTCTTCACCTCTTTCGAGGGCATTCCGGCCGGCCCCCGGCCCTTGACATGCCGATGAACGCTGGCGTACTACGGCACGGCGACCCGGCCCGGACTGCCGTTCGCCATCCGGTTTCGTCACCCTTTCAACTGGTGACGATGCTGGCATGGCGTCACCTGAGCTGTCAACGAGGCGGCCGGGAGCGCCCCTTGACCGCACGGTCGACCTCCGGAGGCCCGCCCGCCCGGAAAATGCCGAGCGGACCGGCGAGGGCGGCTGTTACGCTCGGATGGACACGAACCGTGTGATCGAGGAGTCGCAGACGTGGTGGGTGAAGACGACATCTCCGGGTGAGACCCGGTCCTGACGGCCGCCGTCCGGTGCAGCGAAGCACCGCCGAGGCGGTCCGTTTCGTCGTCCCCTCTTCCCCTCCCCCACGCCTGCCCAGGGCGGAAGGCCGCTTCCTGCCCTCCAGCACCCCCGAGGTCACCCCATGTCCGACGCCGCCGTCATCTGCTCCGACCTGTCGTTCGCCTGGCCCGACGACACCCCGGTCTTCCACGGCCTGTCCTTCACCGTCCCCGCCGGCCGCACCGGCCTGGTCGCCCCCAACGGCTCCGGCAAGAGCACGCTGCTCAAGCTGATCGCCGGTGAACTCCGGCCCACCGCAGGGTCGGTGACGGTCGGCGGGGTGCTGGGCCACCTCCGCCAGAGCCTCCCGCTGACCGGCGACCTCACGGTCGCCGAGGTGCTCGGCGTCGCCGACGTGATCCGCGCCCTGGACGCCGTCGAGTCCGGGGACGTGAGCGAGGAGCACTTCGCCACCATCGGCGACGACTGGGACGTCGAGGAGCGCACCCGCGCCCAGCTCGACCGCCTCGGCCTCGCCGACCTCACCCTCGACCGCACCCTGCACACGCTCAGCGGCGGCCAGATCGTCTCCCTCGGCCTCGCCGCCCAACTCCTCCGGCGCCCCGACGTGCTGCTGCTCGACGAGCCGACCAACAACCTCGACGCCGCGGCCCGGCACCGGCTCCACGACGCACTGGCCGACTACCCCGGCTGCCTGCTCGTGGTCAGCCACGACCGCGCGCTGCTCGACCGCATGGACGGCATCCTCGAACTCGACGGCGGGCGACTGCGCTTCTTCGGCGGCAGCTTCACCGCCTACGAGGAGGCCGTGCGGGCCGAGCAGGAGGTCGCCGAGAAGAACGTCCGCAACGCCGAACAGGAGCTGAAGCGCGAGAAGCGCGAGATGCAGCAGGCCCGCGAGCGCGCCGAGCGCCGCGCGGGCAACGCCGCCCGCAACCTCAAGAACGCCGGCCTGCCCCGGATCTTCGCCGGCACCATGAAGCGCGGCGCGCAGGAGTCCGCGGGCAAGGCCGGCCAGCTGCACGCGGCCCGGGTGGGCGAGGCCAGGGCCCGGCTCGACGAGGCCGGCCGCGCCCTGCGCGAGGAGCAGCACATCGCCCTGGAACTGCCCGACACCCGGGTGCCCGCCGGGCGCAACCTCTTCCTGGGCGCGGGGATGCAGGTCCACCACGCCGGCCGGGCCGTGTTCGCGGACGGCGGCGTCGACCTCGCCGTCCGCGGCCCCGAGCGCATCGCGCTGACCGGGCCCAACGGCGCGGGCAAGACCACCCTGCTGCGCCTGATCACCGGCGACCTCACCCCTGAGGGCGAGCGGGGCGACGGCGGGAAGGCCGGGGGCGGGCCGGGCAACGACGAACGGGGCGACGGCGGCCGGAGCGACGGCGAGCGGGTCGAGGGCGACATCAGGCGCGGCGACGGCCGGATCGCCCATCTCTCGCAGCGACTCGACCTGCTGGACCTCGACCGCACCGTGGCGGAGAACTTCGCCGCCTTCGCCCCCGAGCGGCCCGAGGCGGAGCGGATGAACCTGCTCGCCCGCTTCCTCTTCCGCGGCGCCCGGGCGCACCTGCCGGTCGGGGTGCTCTCCGGCGGCGAACGGCTGCGCGCCACCCTGGCCTGCGTCCTGTGCGCCGAGCCGGCCCCGCAGCTGCTGCTGCTCGACGAGCCGACCAACAACCTCGACCTGGTCAGCGTGGCCCAGCTGGAGAGCGCGCTCGACTCCTACCAGGGCGCCTTCGTGGTGATCAGCCACGACGAGCGCTTCCTCGCCGGGATCGGCGTGGACCGCTGGCTCCGGCTGGCCGACGGGGCACTGACGGAGACCGCCGCCCCCGGAAGGTGAGCCGACGGGGAGGCGGGGGCCGTCCCGCTCCCGCCTCCCCGTCCCGCCCTCGGATTCCCGGGCGGCGCCCGCCCGCGCCGCTCCGGCCGGCCGGTGACGCTCCTTGCGCCCGAAACCGTCACCTGCCAGCATGGTGATGTGAACCTCGACCATGTCTTCGTCTGCGGGCACCCCGCCCTCGACTTCGCGGCCACCCTCCGCGCACGCCGCTCGACCCGGTTCGAGATGTTCGTGACGCCGGAGCGGCTGAACGCCTGGTACGTCGAGAGCGGCCTGGTGGACAGCATCGCGCCCGGCTGCGAGCAGGACGTCCGAACCGCCACCACAGTGCGCGAGGCCGTCTACCGGCTCGTCACCAACCGCGTCCACGGCGAGGAGTTCGACCGCGAGGCGCTCGCCGTACTCAACGGCGCCGCCCGCAGGGAACCGGTGACACCCCAACTCACCCTCGCCGGGCGGCACAACGAGGGCACCCCGGACCAGGCGCTGGCGACCGTCGCCCGCCAGGCCGTCGAACTGCTCAGCGGCCCGGACGTCCCGCTGCTGAAGGAGTGTGGCAACCCGGAGTGCACCCGGATCTACGTCGACCGCTCACGGGGCACCCGGCGCCAGTGGTGCGGCATGGACTCCTGCGGGAACCGGATCAAGGCCGCCGCCTACCGCGCCCGGAAGAAGACCTCCCCCGCCCTCGGCGCGCACTGAACCACGGGCTGGCACGCCGGGACCACCGGTCGAGCCGGTGACGGCCGCCGCCGCAATCTCCCCCGCCCCCACTCCCCTGCCTTCACTGCGCCTTCCCTGCGCTTGACCTCAAGTCGACTTGAGGTCCTACGGTGATCGACGTCCCGGAAATCACCGCACGAGGGGGAACGTGGAGATGGCACCGAAGAAGACGGCACTGAAGGAGTACCCGCGCGAGGAACTGGCCGCCCAGCCGATCGGCGCGTGGACCGGCCAGGCGTACCGGCTGGTGACGGACGCCCTGCGCGCCCAACTGGCCCAGGAGGACCTCACCCAGCCGCACTGGTGGACGCTCAACCACGTCGCCGGCTCCCCCGGGCAGTGGACCAGGGCGGCACTGGTGGAACGGCTCGCCCGCTACGACGACCTCGGGACCGACTTCGACACGGTCTTCGACGACCTCGCCGGCCGGGGCTGGCTGCACGAGGAGGCGGGGGCGCTCACCCTGACCACGGCGGGCGAGGAGGGCCGGCTGCGGGCCCGCGACCGCAACCTCCGGGTCCACCGCCGCATGCACGAGGGCGTCGACGAGGCGGACTTCGTCACCACGATCGAGGTGCTGCGCCGAATGGTCGCCAATCTCGGCGGCGACGGCGACCTTCCCGGCTGACGGGGAGTCGACGGCGGGTGGGCGGGGCACGGGCCGGGCAGGCCGATGCGGTCCCGGTACGGCCGGGGAGCGGGCCAACCGTTACTGCTTGACAGGGCGCGTAATACTGTAACGCGCGTGCCCCGGGACGCGGCCGGCACACCTCGCGCCGCCCGCGCCCGCGGGCCCGGCCGCCGCCCCTCCCCCGCAGCTCGGAGCACCACATGCATCCCTTCCTCGACCACCGGGGGCCGCTCGCGTTCGCGCACCGGGGCGGCGACCTCGGCCACCCCGAGAACTCGCTCGCCGCCTTCGAGGCCGCCGTCGCCCTCGGGTACCGCTACCTCGAGACGGACGTGCACGCGACCGCCGACGGCGTGCTGGTCGCCTTCCACGACAGCCGGCTCGACCGGGTGACCGACCGGTCCGGCGCCGTCGCCGAGCTGCCCTGGAGCGAGGTCCGGCAGGCCCGGATCGGCGGCACCGAGCCCGTCCCGCTGCTGGAGGAGCTGCTGGACGCGTTCCCCGGGGCGCGGTTCAACATCGACGTCAAGGCCGCACCGGCCGTCCTCCCGCTGATCGAGGCGGTCCGCCGGACCGGCGCGTGGGACCGGGTCTGCGTCGGCGGGTTCTCCGACACCCGGCTCGCCGCCGTCCGCGCCGCCGCCGGCCCCCGGCTGGCCACCTCGCTCGGGCCGCGCGAGGTGGCCCGGCTGCGGCTGCGCTCGCTGGCCGGGCCGCTGCTGCCCGGGCGCGGGGCGCCGTGGGCCGGCGTGTGCGCCCAGGTCCCGGAGCGGCACCGGGGCGTCCGGGTCGTCGACCGGGCCTTCGTGCGCACCGCGCACCGCCTCGGCCTGCAGGTTCACGTCTGGACTGTGGACGACCCCACACGGATCAGGGCTCTACTCGACCTGGGTGTGGATGGCATCATGGCCGATCGCATCGACGTACTGCGGGACGTCCTCGGCGAGCGCGGCTGCTGGTCAGACGGCAGCAACGGCTCCAGCACGGTGATTGGAACCCCATGAGCACCGCGACCCACCTGCCCGACCACCCGGCGACCGCCACCGATCCCCGCGCCCTGCGCCGGATGCAGTTCAGTTGGTACGTCAACGACTGGGCCAACGCCGCCTTCTCGGCCACCGTCCTGACGGTGTTCCTCGGGCCCTACCTGACCTCCGTCGCCAAGAACGCCGCCGACGCGGCCGGCGACGTCCACCCGCTCGGCCTGTCGGTCCGCGCGGGCTCGTTCTTCCCGTACACGGTGTCCTTCTCGGTGCTGATCTCCGTCGGGGCGATGCTGCTGGCCGGCACCGTCGCGGACCGCACCGGGCGGCACAAGGAGCTGATGTGCGGCTTCGCCTACGTCGGCGCGGCCGCCACCATGGGCATGTTCTTCCTCGACGGCGACCGCTACCTGCTCGGCGGCGCACTGCTGGTGGTCGCCAACATCGCGTACGCGGCGTCGGTCGCGCTCTCCTACGCCTACCTCCCGAGCCTGGCCGGCCCCGACGAGCGCGACGCGGTGTCCTCCAAGGGCTGGGCGTACGGCTACGCGGGCGGCGGGCTGCTGCTGGTCGCCAACCTCGCCCTGTTCGAGGGCCACGACGCACTCGGCCTCTCCTCCGGCACGGCCGTGCGGATCTGCCTCGCCTCGGCCGGCCTGTGGTGGGCGCTGTTCACCGTCGTCCCGATGCTCCGGCTGCCCTCCCGCGCCGGCGCCGCCCCCGCACCGACCGCACCCGCCGGGGACCGCCCGGCCGCGGGCAGCCTGCGCGAACTCGCCCGCACCCTGCGCGGCATGCGCCGCTACCCGCTCACCCTGCTCTACCTGGGCGCCTTCCTCTGCTACAACGACGGCATCCAGACCGTCGTCTCGCAGGCCTCGCTGTACGGCAGCGAGGAGCTCGGCATGGACCAGACCTCGCTGGTCGTCGCCGTCCTGCTGGTCCAGATCGTGGCGATCGGCGGCGCGCTGCTCCTCGGCCGGATAGCCCACCGCTACGGCGCCAAACGGACCGTCCTCGGCTCGCTGGTCGGCTGGGTGGTCACCCTCGCGCTCGGCTACTTCATGCCCGCCCACCAGCCCGCCTGGTTCTACGCCCTGGCCTGCATGATCGGCCTGGTCCTCGGCGGCAGCCAGGCGCTCTCCCGCTCGCTGTTCTCGCACCTCATCCCGGCCGGCCGGGAGGCCGAGTACTTCAGCGTCTACAAGGTCAGCGACCGCGGCACCAGCTGGATGGGCCCGCTGGTCTTCGGCCTCGCCTACCAGATCACCGGCAGCTACCGCTCGGCGATCATCTCGCTGCTGGTCTTCTTCGTCATCGGCTTCGCCGTCCTGGCGAAAGTCCCCGTCCGCCGCGCCATCGAAGCCGTCGGCAACCCCGTCCCCGAACGCCTCTGACCCCACCGGCCCCGACGGCCCGGCCTCCGGCGACCCCGCCCGAGCCCGGGCCGTCCCCGTCCCCCCGCCTGGTGGAGCCCGCCCTCCGGCTCGCGCTCCCGGCCTCGGCCGACCACGTTCGCACGGGTGGACATATCGCCAACTCGTTTTGTTCGCATGACCATTCGACCGGCAAAGAGGAAACGGGAAACCCCGCCGATACCCGTTTGACCGGCCCGTTCGCATGCCAGGATTCCAGGCGGAAGCGGCGGGAGACCGCGTCCGGCCCACACCACGGCGGATGCCTGGGCCGGTGAATCCAGAACGGGGGTTGGCATGCACGCGCCTGAAACGCCGTCCGAGGAGTTCGGCCCGGAGCTCCGCAGACGGCGGATCGCCGCCGGACTCACCCTCACCCGGCTCGCCGAACTGCTCAGCTACAGCAAGGGCCACCTCAGCAAGATCGAGCGCGGCCACAAGGCCCCGCCGCCCGAGTTCGCCCGCCGCTGCGACGTCCAGCTCGCCGCCGCCGGCGAGCTGGAGCGGCTCCTGCCGACCGGCCGCCGGCGGACCCAGGCCGACCCGCACGCGCCCGCCGGCCCCCGCCAGGACCCACCGCTCCCCCACCAGCGCGGAGGAACCGGCGCCCCCGGAGGGCTCGGACGACGGCAACTGCTCGCCGCCGGAGCCACCTCCCTGCTCGGAGGCGGACTCGCCACCGCCCTGCCGGCCGCCGCCGCACCCGCCGGCGCAGCGGACCAGGAGTCCACCCCGGTCGAGGTCTTCCGGACCCACTTCGACCAGATCCGCAGGCTCGGCCAGAACAGCGACCCCGGCACGCTGCTCCCCCTGCTCACCGTCCAGACCCACACCCTGCGCGAACTCGCCGGCCAGGCCGACCCGGTCAACCGCGGACGGCTGCTCGTGCTCGCGGCCCGCTACGCCGAGTACGCCGGCTGGATGGCCCAGGAGGCCGGCGACGACCCCTCGGCGCTCCGGTGGACCGCCCAGGCCGTCGAACTCGCCGAGGGCGGCGGCGACCACGACCTGGCCTCGTACGCCCTGGTCCGGCGTGCCCTGATCACCTTCTACGCGGGCGACGCGGACCGGACCGTCCAGCTCGTCCGACCCGCGCAGGACGGCCGCCTGCCGCCCCGGATCCGCGGCCTCGCCGCCCAGCGCGAAGCCCAGGGGCACGCCCTCGCCGGCAACCGGGAGGCATGCCTGCGCAGCCTCGACCGCGCTCGCCGGCTCCTCGCGACCGCCGCCGACCAGGACGCCGGCGCCCCCGTCCTCGGCACCACCACCGTGGCCGACCCGGCCGCCGTGGTCACCGGGTGGTGCCTCCACGACCTCGGACACCCCCGCAGGGCGGCCGAGGTGTTCGACCAGGAGTACCCGCGGATCCCGGCCCACGCCGTCCGCAGCCGCGCCCGGTACGGACTCCGGCACGCCCTCGCCCACGCCGCCGACGGTGAACCGGAGCACGCCTGCGCACTCGCCGCGGACCTCCTACCCCTCGTCCCCGCCCTGCGCTCGGCCACCATCCGGGCCGGCGTCCGCCAGCTCGCCCGCGAACTCCAGCGGTTCCGCTCCAGCCGGTCCGTCCAGGACCTCCAGCCCGCGCTCGCCAGGGCTCTGCACCCGTAGGGCCCGGGGAGAGCTCCGGCGCGGCCTCCGGACCGCCACCCGCACGCCACCGCCGGACCGTCACCGGAACCGACCGTCACCAGAGAGGTGCTCCGCCATGCCCGACGTCTTCGTCAACTACCGCACCGACGACGAGGAGGCCACCGCCACCCTGATCGAGCGCGAGCTCTCCCGGCGCTTCGGCGACCGGCGCGTCTTCCGCGCCAGCAAGTCCATCGGGATCGGCCAGGCCTTCCCCCGGGAACTGCTGACCGCCGTCCGGCGCAGCAGCGTCCTCCTCGCCGTCATCGGCGCCCGCTGGGCCGACGCACGCAAGGCGGACGGGCGCCGCGCCCTCGACGACCCGACGGACTGGACCCGCCGCGAGATCGTCGAGGCCTTCGAGAGCGGCGCTCTGGTCGTCCCGGTGCTCGTCGGCCGCACCACCCGGCTGGACCGGCACGCCCTGCCGCCAGAGCTCGCCGAACTCGCCGACTGCCAGTACCTCCGCTTCGACACCCGGGACGCGGACTCCGGCCTGCGGCGCATCGGCGACGAACTGGCCAGGACGATCCCCCAGCTCGCCGAGGCCGAACAGCGGATCGACGGGGAGCCCGGCGCCGTCCAGACCCGCAACGAGGTCGGCCGCGTCGACGGAAGCGCCGTGCAGGCCCGCGACTACCGGCACGACCAGAGCGGGGGCATCGGCAACGTGGGCCGCGACGTGGGGACGTTCATCAACAACGCGAGCGGACCGGTCCACACCGGGAGCGGCGCACAGCACAACACCACCCGCCACGGCGGCGTCGAGATCCACGGGGACGGCGGCTCCTACGTCGAACGCGGCACCGTCAACAACGACTTCGGCGGCCGCCGCGACCGCGAGGGCCACCGGTGATCGAGGCTGGGGACACGACCTCGATCGGCAGCACGCAGGGACCGACTCACACGGGTAACGGCAGCCAGTACATCACCAACAACAACTACTTCGGTTCATCGGAGGCACCGGGTCGTGGCGGTGCCCCTCAGCTGGTGACGCTCGCGCAACGCGAATGGCTGCGTCAGCGTTTCGTCGGACCGCCCGGGTACGGGGCCGCGGCCGCGCGGCTGGAGACACCGGGCACGGTCGTCCTGCTCACCGGCGCTCCCGGAAGCGGGCGCCGTGCGGCGGCCATCGTGTTGCTGCACGGCGCCGGTGAGGGGGGTGACGCACTCCGGGAGGTCTCGCTCGACGACTGGCTGAAGCAGAACGAGTCGGCTGAGCCGGTCGGCGGGGAGCGCATCCTGTTCGACCTCTCGGCCGTCTCGGCACCGGAGTTCATCGATGCCCAGAGCCGCCTGGGTACGTCTTGGGAGAAGCTACGCCGTCTGGATGCGCGGATGGTCATGGTGATCCCCCGGGATCACGAACGCCACCTGCGACCGGACTTCCACCAGCTGTTGGTTCCGATCGGACGCCCCGACGAGGCGGGTGTCCTGGCCCGGCACCTGAGACCCGCGGGAATCGAGCTCTCCCGCACCGAACTGCGGCACTCGGTCTTCCGCCCGCTTCTCGGCCGTTCCCCCATGCGGGAGCTGCAGCAGCTCTCCGCACTGCTGGTCCAGGCCAGATCCGCGGGCGGCGACTTCGCCACATGGGCAGCCGAAGCGCTCGCAGCCGTCAAGGATCGGACCGTCGAGGTCGCCGAGCAGATCGCCGGTCTCGACGACGGCCGGCAGAAGGCTCTGCTGTTCACCTCCGCAATGCTTGACGAGGCTCCGGCGGATGCGGTGATCCGGCTGTCCGAACGGCTGCTGGCGAAGCTCGGCCACCCCGAGGACACACAGCCCCGCCTCGACCGTCCCGATCCGCTCCAACGCCTACAGGACGTAGGGGTCAAGGTCGAGGACGAGCGGGTCCGATTCGCCGCGCTGGCGTACGGAGCGGCGGTGCGGTCCCACTTCTGGCTCTACTACCCGGACCTTCGCCCGGCGTTCGGCGGCTGGGTCACGGACGCGGTCAGGGAGACCCCGTGGCTGGAGTCCGTCGACCGGCAGCGGCTCATCGGCCGGTACACCGAGCAGACCCTCCGCATCGGTGACGTCCGCACACTGACCGATCTGGTGGAGTCCTGGGCCCAGGACCCCCGGCTGCTCCCCGAGGCGATGCAGGTGCTGGGGCAGGGGCTGCTCAGCGAGGCCTGGGGCACGGAGTTCCGACGGAGGATCTACGACTGGTCGACGACTCCCCGGCTGCCCGGCAACCTCGCCCGGGTCCTGGCGCGGACGTGCGTCGAGGTCCTGGCGCCGCGCTTCCCCGACCAGGCGCTGGTGCGGCTGCACCAGCTGGCTCGCAGGGAGCTCGGCGCCGATCCGCCCGAGGTCCTGGACCTCCTGCTCGGGCTGGTCCGCCGGGACAGGCGGCTCTACCTCCGCCTCCTCGACCGGCTCTGCACCGGCCTGGAGAAACCGGCGCCGGAGCGGTCGGACGCCGGGATCTTCCTGGCCCTGGTGGAGTGCCTGCCCACCTGGGTGCCGCAGCGGGACGTCGCCCGCGGCTGGCGGGGAGTGCTGACCGTGGCACGGGAATCCCGGACCTGGGAGCCCGCCGTGCGGGCCTGGCTCTCGGCGGCCCGGCGGGAGCGGGACGGGGGTGCGCGGCTGATGGGGATCCTCGTCGAGGCCGCCTGCGGCCGGGTCGACGTGCTCAGCCGCTTCTACCTGCTGGCACACGGCTGGGCCGCCGGCCCGGACGACGAGCCGGCTCCGCTGACCCGTAGCGAGGTGGCGGCCCGCTTCTGCCGGGCGATCGACCGCGCACAGGGGATCGAACCGCTGGACCCGGCCGCGGCCGGGCCGGCCGAGGGGAGCACTGCGTGAAGGGCAGCGGAAAGGCGCCGCTCGTCGGTCTGGCCGTCGGGGCCGGTCTGGTGACGGTGGTTCTCGGGGTGTCGGCCAGGTGGCCGGTGTGGCTGTGGGGCGTGCCGGCGGCGGTGGCGCTGGTGCTGGCCGTCCTGTTGGCCTCGGCGAGGTCACCGGTGCCCGAGCCGGATCCGGAACCCGGCCCCGAACCGGAGCCCTGGCCCGAGTTCGAAACCGTCACCGCCCCGGCGGAGCCGCCCTGGGAGGAGACCCGGGTGGACGGCGTGGCGCTGCCGAGCCGGGTGCCCGACTACGACTTCCACTTCTCGGCCACGGTGTGGTGGCGCCCGATCCCGAACACGACCGGGCTGGTGCACGCCGACCCGGCCGGTCTGGCGATCGAGACGGTGCTGGCCCGCGCCCGCCAGGTGACCGAACTCGAGGTGCCCGAGCGGCTGGACCTGGTGCGGCACCGCTTGAACGGTGTGCTCGGCACCCAGCGGCCGGACGCGTCGGCGCTCGTGGAGGCCATGGGCGGACGGGTCGACCTGAGGCTGTCGGAGGACGACCGGACCAGGCTCGGAAAGCTCTCCGAGGTGCGCAAGTCCGAGGAGGTCTGGGAGCACGAGCGCCGCCAGGAGCAGAGCAGGCGTGCCTATCTGGGTGACGACGTCCTGAAGTCGCCCGGTAGCGCGGTGGTGTGGTGGTTGGCCCGGCACGACGACAAGGTTCGGGAGGCCGTCGACATGATCGGTCCGCTCGCCCAGCTGTCGGCGGCGGCCAACGACGAGGACGTGGACGGCCTGTACGAGCACCTGGTGCCGTACCCCGCGCCGAGGCCGGTCCCGTTCCTGGACGCGGTGGCACCCACCCCGGGGCACCGGGAGGACGACGGGGACGACGGGGACGAGGGCGGGCCGCCCGACCGGCCCGGGCCGACGGAGCCGACCGGGCCGACGCGGGGGCCGGCCGTGGTCGGTCCGCTGACCGAGCTGCTGGACGACGTCGATCTGGTGACGGACTCCCCCGAACGGACGGTCTACCTGCACCGGGTCGCTCAGGCCACCGATGCCGCCGGCCGCTCCGAGCAGGCCAGGCTGATCCGGGAGAGCCTGCTCGGAGACGGCTCCGGGCTCCCCGCGGCCGCGCCCGACCCGAGCCGGACCGCGGGCGGTACCGGCGACGGCCCCGGCGTTCCCTGGGCGAAGGTCGGCGGAGCGGTGAACGGTTCCGCCGTGAACGGTTCCTCGCCCGGCCAAGTGCCCGGTCCCGGGGCCCCGTGACGGCGGCTCGGCCGGATGCGCCGCCACCCCCGGCCGGGGCGGTGGGGCGCCGGGCCGGGGGTGGGTGAGTGGGTGGGGTGGGGGTCGCTGCGGGCGGGGGTTACTGCGGGGTGACGTAGGCGCCGGAGATGCCGCCGTCGACGAGGAAGGTGTTGGCGGTCATGAAGGAGGAGTCGTCGGAGGCGAGGAAGGCGACCGCGGCGGCGATCTCCTCGGGCTCGGCGAAGCGGCCGAGGGGGATGTGGACGAGGCGGCGGGCGGCGCGCTCCGGGTCCTTGGCGAAGAGCTCCTGGAGCAGCGGCGTGTTGACCGGCCCCGGGCAGAGGGCGTTGACGCGGATGCCCTCGCGGGCGAACTGCACGCCGAGCTCCCGCGACATCGCGAGGACGCCGCCCTTGGAGGCGCTGTAGGAGATCTGCGAGGTGGCCGCGCCCATGACGGCGACGAAGGAGGCGGTGTTGATGATCGAGCCCTTGCCCTGCCGCTGCATGTGCGGGATCGCGTACTTGCAGCAGAGGTAGACGCTGGTCAGGTTGACCTCCTGGACGCGCTTCCAGGCGTCCAGGCCGGTGGTGAGGATGGAGTCGTCGTCGGGCGGGGAGATGCCCGCGTTGTTGAAGGCGATGTCGACCCGGCCGAACGCGTCGGCGACGCGCTGGAAGAGCGCGCTGACGGCCTGCTCGTCGGTGACGTCGGCCTGGATGAACAGGCCGTCGACCTCGTTGGCGGCCTTGGCGCCGGTCTCCGCGTCGAGGTCGACGCAGACCACCTTGGCGCCCTCCTGGGCGAACCTGCGCGCGGTGGCCAGGCCGATGCCGCTGCCCGCGCCGGTGATGACGGCCACCCGGCCGTCGAGTCGCTTGGTCATGCTGCTCACTCCTCCGTGGAGATGAAGACGTTCTTGGTCTGGGTGAAGGCGTCCAGGGCGTCCGGGCCGAGCTCGCGCCCGAGGCCGGACTGCTTGAAGCCGCCGAAGGGCGTGGTGTACCGCACCGAGGAGTGCGAGTTGACGGAGAGGTTGCCGGCCTCGACGCCGCGGGCGACCCGCAGGGCGCGGCCGACGTCCCTGGTCCAGATGGAGCCGGACAGGCCGTACTCGGTGGCGTTGGCGATCCGCAGCGCGTCCTCCTCGTCGCGGAACGGGACGACGGCGACGACCGGGCCGAAGATCTCCTCGGTGAAGGCGCGGTCGTCGTGCCGCACCGGTGCGAGCACCGTCGGCGGGAACCAGAAGCCGGGCCCGTCGGGGGCGGTGCCGCGGAAGGCGACGGGCGCGTCGTCCGGGACGTAGGAGGCGACCCGGCTGCGGTGGGCGGCGGAGATCAGCGGGCCCATCTCGGTCTGCTCGTCGCCCGGGGCGCCCACCTTGACGCCCTTGACGGCGGGCTCCAGCAGTGCCATGAAGTCGTCGAGGACGGACTCCTGGACGAGGATGCGGGAGCGGGCGCAGCAGTCCTGGCCGGCGTTGTCGAAGACCGCGTACGGGGCGGTGGCGGCGGCGCGGGCGAGGTCGGCGTCGGCGAACACGATGTTGGCGCTCTTGCCGCCGAGTTCGAGGGTGACCGGTTTCACCTGCTCGGCGCAGCCGGCCATGATCTCCTTGCCGACCCGGGTGGAGCCGGTGAACACGACCTTGCGCACGTCGGGGTGGGTGACGAAGCGCCGGCCGACCACCGGGCCGCGGCCGGGCAGGATCTGCAGGACGCCCTCCGGGATGCCCGCCAGGAGGGCGAGCTCGCCGAGCCGCAGGGCGGTCAGCGGGGTGAGCTCGGCCGGTTTGACGATGACGGTGTTGCCGGCGGCGAGGGCCGGGGCGAGCGCCCAGGCGGCGATCGGCATCGGGAAGTTCCAGGGAACGATGACGCCGACGACGCCGAGCGGCTCCTGGAAGGTGACGTCGAGCCCGCCCGCGACCGGGATCTGCCGGCCGAACAGCCGCTCGGGCGCGGCGGCGTAGTACTCGATGACGTCCCGCGCGTTGCCGGCCTCCCAGCGGGCGTTGCCGATGGTGTGGCCGGCGTTGGCGACCTCCAGGGCTGCGAGGTGCTCGCGGTCGGCGTCGACGGCGGCGGCGAACGCGCGCAGCAGTCGGGCCCGGTCGGCGGGGGCGACCCGGCGCCAGCCGTCGAAGGCCGCGCGGGCGCGGGCGACGGCGGCGTCGGTCTCGGCGAGGCCGGCCAGCTCGACGGTGGTGATCACCTCCTCGGTGGCGGGGTTGACGACCTCGTGGAGGTCCGGTTCGGTCATCGGGCGCTCTCCCTGTGGTTCGCGGACGGGCTGCCGGGGTGGCTGCCGGGGTCGGTGCTGGACGGGGTGCCGGGCCGGGTGCCGGTCCCGGCGCCGGGCTGGAGCTCGGACGGGGTGCCGGACGGGGTGCCGGACGGGCCCGCGACCGGGCCGGCGGACCGGCAGGCGGCGACCAGCGCCTGGAAGATCCGCTGGTCGTACGAGTCGGTCTCGGGGTGCCACTGGACGCCCAGCGCGAAGTGCCGGTCCGGCAGTTCGAGCGCCTCGACCGTCCCGTCGGTGCTCCGCCCGGTCACCCTCAGCCCGGCGCCGATCCGGTCGACGGCCTGGTGGTGGTAGCACGAGACCTCGGTGACCGGCCCGAGGACGGCGGCGAGCCGGCTGCCCTCGGTGAGGTCGACGCGGTGCCGGACGAAGGCGGCGGGGACGGTCTGGTGGCTGCCGTCGGGCAGGTGCTGGAGCAGGGTTCCGCCGAGTTCCACGTTGAGCAGCTGCATCCCGCGGCAGACGCCCAGCAGCGGCAGGTCGCGGCTGAGGGCGGCGTGCAGCAGGGTGCTCTCCCAGTCGTCGCGGGCGTGGTGGGGCGGGCCGGTGCGCGGGTCGGCGTCCGCCGCGTACCTGGCCGGGTCGATGTCGGGCCCCCCGGCGAGGAGCAGCCCGTCCAGGGCGTCGAGCAGGTGCTCGACGCCGCCGGGCTGGGGCGGCAGCAGCACCGGGGTGCCGCCCGCCCGGGCGACGGAGTCGACGTAGGTCTGCGGCACGAGCGAGGCGCGCTGGCGCCAGACGGACCAGGCGGCCTCGTCCTGGTAGCTGGTGATGCCGATCAGGGGCCGTCGGCGGTCGTCACGGGTCATGGTGGTTCTCCTGTGCCGTGGTTCAGAGTCGTTCGAAGCCGCGGCGGCGTTCCCAGTCGGTGACGGCCCGTTGGTGGGCGGCGAGTTCGGTGCGTCCGGCGTGGGTGTAGTGGTCGACGACGTCCTTGCCGAAGGCTTCGGTGGCGGCGGGGCTGTGGGCGAAGGCGTCGACGGCGTCGCGCAGGGTGGCGGGGACGCGGGGGGCGTCGGAGGTGTAGGCGTTGCCGGTGAACTCGGGTTCGAGTTCGAGGCGGTGTTCGATGCCGTGGAGTCCGGCGGCGATGAGGGCGGCGACGGCGAGGTAGGGGTTGACGTCGCCGCCGGGGACGCGGTTCTCGAAGCGCAGGGAGGGGCCGTGGCCGATGACGCGCAGGGCGCAGGTGCGGTTGTCGCGGCCCCAGGCGATGGCGGTGGGGGCGAAGCTGCCGGGGACGTAGCGCTTGTAGGAGTTGACGGTGGGGGCGAGGAGGAGGGCGAAGTCGGCGAGGCAGGCGAGTTGGCCGGCGAGGAAGTGTTCCATGGTGGGGGAGAAGCCGTGGGCGCCCTGGCCGGGGAAGGCGGGGGTGCCGTGTTCGTCGCGCAGGCTGAGGTGGATGTGGCAGGAGTTGCCTTCGCGTTCGTCGTACTTGGCCATGAAGGTGAGGCTGCAGCCTTCCTGGGCGGCGATCTCCTTGGCGCCGGTCTTGTAGACGGTGTGGTCGTCGCAGGTGGTGAGGGCGTCGGCGTACTTGAAGGCGATCTCGTGCTGGCCGGGGTTGCATTCGCCCTTGGCGGACTCGACGGTCAGGCCGGCGCCGGCCATGCCGTTGCGCAGGCGGCGCAGGAGGGGTTCGATGCGGCCGGTGCCGAGGATGGAGTAGTCGACGTTGTACTGGTTGGCGGGGGTGAGGTGGGTGTAGTCCTTGGTCCAGGCCTGTTCGTAGGTGTCGCGGAAGACGATGAACTCGAGTTCGGTGGCGGCGTGGGCGGTGAGGCCGTGGGCGGCGAGGCGTTCGAGTTGGCGCTGGAGGATCTGGCGGGGGGAGACGGTGACGGGCTTGCCGTCGTGGTGGGTGACGTCGCACTGGACCATCGCGGTGGCGGGGTGCCAGGGGACGGCGCGCAGGGTGGTGAGGTCGGGGCGCAGGACGAGGTCGCCGTAGCCGTTGTCCCAGGAGGAGATGCGGTAGCCGTCGACGGTGTTCATGTCGACGTCGACGGCCAGCAGGTAGCCGCAGCCCTCGGCCGAACCGGGGACGACGTCGTTCAGGAAGTACTCGGCGGCCACCCGCTTGCCCTGCAGCCGGCCCTGCATGTCCGTCATGGCCAGCACGACGGTGTCGATCTCCCCCGCCGCGACCATGGCACGCAGCTCGTCGAGGGTGAGCCGGGGACGGCTGCTCATCGGGTCTCCAGTTTGGCGGGGTCGGAGGGGGGAACGGGGCGGGTGCCCACGACGGGGTCGAGCGCGTCGGCGGGACCGACGGCAGCGGTGGAGGTCGCGGAAGCGGCGGAGGTGTCGTGGACGACCGGCCCGGTGAACCAGTTCCGGGCGGAGGCCAGCCACCACACACCGGCGAAGCCGACCACCACGGCCACCGCCACCGGGGTGTAGTTGAAGCTCTCGGCGGTGATCGGACTGGCCGTCGGGAGCATGAACAGCACGGTGATCACCGCCGTCCAGACCACCGCGACGATCCCGATCGGCCGGCTCCAGCGGCCCAGGTGCCAGGGGCCGCGCGGGAAGTCCTCGCCCTGGCGCAGCCGCAGGTACACCGGCAGCACGTAGGAGATGTAGAGGCCGATGACGGAGATCGAGGTGACGGCGGTGTAGGCGGTGGTGTTCCACAGCGCGGGCAGGCCGAGCAGCAGGGCGCCGCCGGTGGCCAGCCAGACCGCGTTGGTCGGCGTCTGGGTGCGCGGGTCGATGCGGTGCCAGAGGGCGGAGCCCGGCAGGGCGCCGTCACGCGAGAAGGCGTAGATCATGCGGGAGTTGGCGGTGACCGAGGCCATCCCGCAGAAGAACTGGGCGCCGATGACGATCAGCAGCAGGACCTTGGCGCCGTCGGCGCCGATGGCGTCGATGAAGATCTGCGCGGGCGGGACGCCGGTGTCGCTGGCGAGCGCGCCGTCGTAGTCCCGGATCGCGAAGGTGATGCCGAGCAGCAGGACCCAGCCGGCCACCAGGGAGACGGTGATGGCGTTCACGATGCCGCGCGGTCCGGAGCGGGCGGCGTCGTGGGTCTCCTCGGTCATGTGCGCGGAGGCGTCGTACCCGGTGAGGGTGTACTGGGCCATCAGCAGGCCGATCATCGCCACGTAGAACTGGTTGTGGAAGCCGGTGTTGTCGACGAACTGGGTGAACACGAAGGAGGCGGAGGCGTGCTGGTCCGGCAGCAGGACGAGCGCGCCGACGATGGCGGCCACGCCGACCAGGTGCCACCAGACGGAGACGTTGTTGAGGACGGCGACCAGGCGCACGCCGCGGGTGTTGAGCAGGCCGTGGATCACCAGGATGACGGCGAAGATCTCCATGGTGTGCGCGGGGCTGGCCTCGACGCCGAACTGGAGGGTCAGGAACGCGTTGGTGAAGAAGGCCGCGCCGTAGTCGACGCCGGCGGTCACCGCGACCTGGCCGAGGAAGTTGAACCAGCCGGTGAACCAGCTCCAGGCCGGGCCGCCGCTGCGGGCCAGCTTGGCGGACCAGTAGTAGAGTCCGCCCGCCGTGGGGTAGCTGGAGCAGATCTCGGCCATCGCCAGCCCGACGCAGAGCGTCAGCAGGCCCACCACCGGCCAGGCCCAGATGATCATGGCGGGGCCGCCGGTGTTCATCCCCGTGCCGTACAGGGTCAGGCAGCCGGAGAGGATCGAGACGATGGAGAAGGAGACGGCGAAGTTGGAGAAGCCCGTCATCGAGCGGGCCAACTCCTGGGTGTAGCCCAGTTCGCGCAGCCGCTGCTCGTCGGCGGAGAGGGTGCCGGCGGCGGGAGCGGCGGTGGCGGTGGCGGAATCGGCGCCGGAAGCGGTGGGGGAATCGGCGCCGGAAGCGGCGGGGGACGTTGCGGCGCCGGCGTCGGTGCCGGTAACACTTCCGGTGTTCGACGGAAACCCGAGCGGGGCAGGGTGGTCGGGTGAGCGTGCGTCGGTCATGGGCACCCCTGGGGGTTGAGGGTGTGCCGGCGGGCGCGGCCACGGCGTCGTGGCGCGACTCCCCCGGCGGGTTAGACGGTCGGACGGCTCTTCCAATGGTCCGGAACCAGACCATTGGGGTGGGTGATCAGCATCGTTCCGGCTCGGCCCGGGCCGCGTCAAGAGCGGAAAGGGGATGAGTCCCGGAACCCGACCGTAGGTACGATTCCGGCGTGGACGTCGACGAGGCACGCGAGCGGGCCCGCCAGGACTGGCAGGCCGGGGCGATCTTCCGCCCGGTGCGGACCGGCAACGCCTTCGAGGAGACCGTCGAACGGCTGCTGCAGGCCATCAAGCTGGGCGTCTTCGGCCACGGCGACCGGCTCCCCGCCGAACGGGACCTCGCCGCCCGGCTCGGCGTCAGCCGCGAGACCCTGCGCGAGGCGCTCCGCACCCTGCAGCTCGCGGGCTGCACCGAGTCCCGCCGCGGCCGCTACGGCGGCACCTTCGTCACCTACCGGATGCCCGAGCCGGACGTCGCCGAGCTGCGCCGCGCCGTCCGCGACCTCGGCGACGACCTGGAGGACGCGCTCACCTACCGCCTGGTGCTGGAGAGCGGCGCCGCCGAGGCCGCCGCCCGCCGCACCCTCACCCCGGAGCAGCGCGCCGACCTGGAGAGCCGGCTCGCCGACCTGGAGGGCGCCCCCGCCGAGCGGTACCGCCAGCTCGACTCGCGCTTCCACCTCGCCGTCGGCGAGCTCACCGGCTCCCCCACCCTGGCCGCGGGCATCGCGCAGGCCCGGATGCGCCTCAACGACCTGCTGAACGCCATCCCGGTGCTGGAGCGCAACATCGAGCACGCCGCCGAGCAGCACCGGGCGATGGTCCGGGCGATCCTCGACGGCGACGGCGAAGCGGCCCGGCGCGCCACCGAGGAACACCTCGCCGCCACGGCCGCCCTGCTCCGGGGCTTCCTGGGCTAGATCACGCCACGTGGAGCACTGTCGGGCCCGCGACGGGCGGCTTCGGCGGTTCGGGCTTCGGCGGGGCCGGGCTTCGTGGTGCCAGGCTGCCCGACTTCGCGGGGCCGGGCTTCAGCAGGTCGGCGCCGCGGGCCCGGCCAGGGGTTCGTCCCCGGCGGCGGGCCGCAGGCCGCGCAGCAGGTGGGTGAGGAGGTCGTCGAAGACCTGGTCGAGGGCCGGCCCGGAGAGCTGTCCGGAGGCCGCCTGGGCGGCGACGCCGTGCACCGCTGTGTAGAGCACGTTAAAGATCCGGTCGGCACTGCCCGCCCTCAGCTCGCCCTCGCGCTGCCCCTGGGCGATGACCGCGTGGATGTCCTCCTCCAACGGCCCCCAGGCGAGCCGGAGTTCGTCCGCGACGGCGACGTCGTGCTTGCGCGCGAAGGTGAGTTCCAGGAGGGCGGGGTGCGCGGCGGCGAAGTCGACGTACGACCGGGCGAAGGCGAACATCCGGTCCCGGAAACCCTCGCCGCTCCCGGCCAGGCGGCTGCGACCGGCGGCGGTCATCCGCTGGATGCCGGTGAGCGCGAGGGCGTCGAGGAGGGCGCGCTTGTCCTTGAAGTGGCGGCTGGGCGCGGCGTGGCTGACGTCGAGGGCGCGGGCGAGCTCGCGCAGTGAGAGCGCGTCGACGCCCTGCTCGCGCAGCGTCTGCTCGGCGCGCTCCAGCAGTGCGGCGCGGAGGTCTCCGTGGTGGTAGCGGCCCGTTCGCATGGGCATCAGCATACGGGAATGTAGTCGTTGACTACTTTGTTGGCACTGACTACATTGAGCTGCGGCGCCGACCGGGGCACCCGACCCCGCGCCTGCCGAGACGAGGAGCGTCATGGACTTCGCCCGCAAGACCACCCTGATCACCGGAGCGTCCACCGGTATCGGGGCCGCGTTCGCCCGCGAACTGGCCGCCCGTGGCTCCGACCTCGTCGTGGTCGCCCGCAGCGAGGACAAGCTGCGCGGCCTGCAGCAGGAGCTGACCGCGGCGCACGGCACCACCGTGCACGTCGTCCCGCTCGACCTCGCCCGGCCCGGCGCCGCCGCCGAACTCCAGCAGCGGGTCGAGGCACTCGGCGCGACCGTCGACATCCTCGTCAACAACGCCGGCTTCGCCACCTTCGGCGCCGTCGCCGAGACCGACCCGTCCCGGATGGCCGAGCAGGTCCAGCTCAACTGCCTCACGCTCACCGACCTGACCGCCCGGCTGCTGCCCGGCATGGTCGACCGCGGACACGGCGCCGTCGTCAACATCGCCAGCACGGCCGCCTTCCAGCCGATCCCCCGGATGGCCGTCTACGGCGCCACCAAGGCGTACGTGCTCTCCTTCACCGAGGCACTGGCGAACGAACTGCGCGGCAGCGGTGTGCGGGCGCTCGCCGTCTGCCCGGGAGCCACCGACACGCCGTTCTTCGACGTGGCGGGCGAGGAGGCCGCGGTCGGCGTCCGCCGTCGGCCCGAGCAGGTCGTCACGACCACCCTGGCCGCGCTGCGCAGGGGCCGGCCCACGGTCGTCGACGGGCTGGTCAACCGGCTCGGCACGCTGGCGCCGCGCCTGCTGCCGCGCCGCGCCACCGTCGCCGTCGCAGAACGCGTCACCCGGCCGAGCGCTGCGGCCTGAGCGGCCGGGGCTGCCTGAGCAGCCGGGGCTGCCGAGAACTGCCGGGAGCAGCCCGAGCGGGCGGGGGCGCGGCCCCGCCGACCCGGGTGGCCGCGTCGGGCGGACGGGCGCGCCACCCGGGCGGCCGCGTCAGGCCGAGCCGTAGTAGGCGGCGATCGGGGCGCGGGCCTCGTCGAACAGCGCCGGGCCGTCCTGCGGGACGGTCGGCCAGGCGCCCGACCCCGGGTTGAGGTCGACGAGCTGGTCGGTGGAGAGGGCGAAGACCACCCGGCCGAGGCCGGAGCGGACGATGGCGCCGGCGCACATGGAGCAGGGTTGGCAGCTGGTGTACATGGTGGTGCGGGCGGCCTCGTCGGGGGCGAGCTCACGGGCCGCCCAGCGGGCCAGCTTCAGCTCGGGGTGGGCCGTGATGTCGTCGTCGCGGCGGACGGTGTTGTGCGCCTCGACGAGGACCGTGCCGTCCGGACCGGCCAGCAGGGAACCGTAGGGGGCGTCGCCCAGGGTCACGGCCTCGGCCGCGATCGCGACGGCGCGGCGCAGCAGGGGTTCGTCGGCGGGGGTGATCACGGTGTCCTCCAGTGGGTGGCCACGGCGGCGAGGTCCCGCCAGGCGGTCTGCGGGCTGCGGGTCTCCTCCGGATCGCCGTGGTACGGGTCGAGCACCACGGTGCCCGCGCCGAGGCTGCGGAGCCCGTCGAGGTCCTCCAGGACCTGGTCGAGTGTGCCGACGCCGGCCGGGCGGTCGGGGTCGCCCACCGGCGCGGCGGTCAGCCGCAGCGCGATCCGGGGCGCGAAGCCAGGCAGCTCGTGCTGCGCCAGGACCTCCCGCATCCGGGCCATCGGGAGGCGCAGCGGGTGCCAGGCGTCGCCGAACCGGGCGGCGCGCCGGAGCGCCGCCGCACTGTGGCCGCCCACCCAGACGGGCACCGCGGATCCGGTCGGCCGGCCGTCCGTGGGCCGGTCGTCGGTGGGCGGGTCGTCGGTCGGCCGGCCGTCCGCGGGCTGGCCGTCGGTGGGCGGGCCGTCCGCGCCCGGGAGTGCCGGGGCACCGGCCGCCGGGGCCGGGTGCCAGGCCTCCCGCAGGACGCCCAGGTACTCGTCGGTCAGCCTGCCGCGCTCGGTGAACGGGACGCCCAGCGCCTCGAACTCCTGGCGCGCCCAGCCGACGCCCACCCCGAGGACGAAGCGACCGCCGCTCAGCCGGTCGAGGCCGGCGGCCATCCGGGCCACCAGCAGCGGGTGCCGGTAGGGCAGCACCAGCACCGTCGTGCCCAGCCGCAGCCGGGTGGTGAGGCCGGCCAGCCAGGACAGCGTGGTGAACGGCTCGTAGAACGGCTCCGGGTAGCGCGCGGCGACGTCCCCGGTGACGGCCACGTGGTCCGACACCATGAGCAGGTCGAGGCCCAGCCCCTCCGCCGTCCGCGCCCACTCCCGCAGCACGCCCGGATCCGTCCCGGGCCCGAAGTTCGGTACGTTGACGCCAAGTTGCATGCCCCGAGGCTATCCCGGCGATCATGGGGCAGGGAACGGAGACTTCCCGGTTGTGGCGGCCCGCTGCCGTGGATCTCCCGGTAGGGTGGCCGGATGGCCGTGAATCTTGACGACGTCGACTGGGCGATCATCGAGCAGCTGCAGCAGGAGGCCAGGATCTCCCTGAGCGAGCTGGGGCGGCGGGTGAGGCTCAGCCCCTCCGCCACCACGGAACGGGTGCGCACCCTGGAGTCGCTGGGCGTCATCAGCGGCTACCGAGCCGTGGTGGACCTGGCCAAGGTCGGCTACCCCGTGCTCGCCGTCGTCCGGCTGAAGTACCCGGGCAACCGCCACCAGCCGCTGCGCCGGCTGCTCGCCGAGCGGCGGGAGATCCTGGAGTGCCTGCGCACCACCGGGGACGACTGCTACACGCTGAAGGTGGCCGCGACCTCCATGGAGCACCTCGAGGTGCTCGTGGACGAGCTGGCCGGCTTCGGCAGCACGACCACCAGCGTCGTGTACAGCCAGACGCTGCCCGGCCGCGGCCCCGGCCGGCCGTGACGGCCCACCGGCGCTCCTGTCCGGCCCGGCCCGACGGAGCGGCCGGGCACCCCGACCCGCCGGCGGGCCCACCCGTCCCGGCACTCGCCCGGGTCAGCGCCGGCCGGTGCCGCGGGCCGGCGGGGATATCCGGACGCGCTGCGTCACGGGCGCGCTCTCGAGGTCGTCGAGCTGGGCGAGGACGGTGGCCCGCAGGTCGTCGTAGTCCTCGAAGCGGTGGTCGTTGAACAGGGTGTAGCCCGTCCACATCAGGTTGGCGCACACCCGGGCCGGCACCCGGCCCGTCCGCGCGCCCATGCCGACCAGGGCCACGGACCGGATGCTGCCCGGCGCCGCCGCGTTCTGCCGGTGGACGGCCTGGAAGGCGGCGGCGCAGGCGAGGGCCACGTTCAGCGTCTCGCTCACGTTCTGCGAGGACCCGGCCATCGTCGGCGCCGAGATCAGGAAGCGCGGGTTGGTCGCGCCGGAGGGGACGCAGACCGCACTGCCCACCGGGAGCGCCCCCGCGGCCTCGTCCCGGATCGCCCGCTGCACGCGCAACTGGATGCCGGCGCCGAGGTGACGCCTGATCACCGCGTCGACCCCGCCGTCCATCCGGCCGCGCGCATTGGTGGGGCTGACCCAGGCGTCGACGTGCTCGTCGAGGATCGAACCCACCCGGACCTCGACCCCGGGGACGTCGCCGAACGCCGCCCTCCAGGCCTCCACCACCGACGCGTTGACGTCGGCCAGCACCACCCTCAGCGGGGACCGCGTGTCGTCCATGCTCATGCTCCACTCCCATCGGCGTACGGCCTCGACTGACCACGACGCTAGCGCCCACCTCTGACAATCCGCGGACCACGGGCTGTCACACCCCGCAGGTAGGAATGGGGGTGTCCGCCAGGGGCCCGCCCGGTGCCTGACGGGCCATCACGAACGAGCCGACGTCCCGGAGTGCCGCCCCATGAGCGAAGCCAACGCCACCACCCCGTCCGACCCGACCGACCCGCTGGCCCTCGCCGAACTCTTCGCGGGCGGCGGCGAGCCCTGGCTGCCGCTGCTGAAGCCGGTCATCGAGGCCCGGCCCGACGCCGCCGCGTTCATCGGCCCGGGGCGCGGCCCGGACGTCGTGCCCGTCCGCGAGCTGACCTTCCAGGCGCTGAAGCCCCACGCGCCGCACAAGTGGAAGGTCGTCGTCTTCGGGCAGAACCCCTACCCGCGGCCGGAGAGCGCCACCGGCATCGCCATGTTCGACAACACCTTCCACGACTGGAAGGACAGCCAGTTCGGCCGGGTCGTCAGCATCCGCTGCATCATCAAGGCGGCGGCGATGTGGAAGTACGGCATACCCAAGAAGACACCGATCGCCGACGTCCGGGCGCTGCTGAAGGAGAAGGAGACGGTCCAGCCGCCGGAGTGGTTCCAGGCGATGCTCACCCAGGGCGTGCTGCTGCTGAACGCCGCCCTGACCGCCAGCAGCGACGGCGCCCTGGGGCCGGAGCGGCACACCGCGTTCTGGCGGCCCGTCGCCGAACGGATCGTCGAGGAGATCCTGCGCGCCAAGCAGGACGCCGACGAGGAGGACCGCGGCGTCGTCTTCGCGTGGTGGGGGGCGCACGCCCGCAGCCTGAAGAACGTGGTGCTCCGGCTCCAGAAGAAGTACCCGGGCGTCGAGGTCCGGCACATCGACCACCCCAACCCCGCGGCGCAGGGCGACGTCTTCTGCGACGGCGCGCACTTCGCGACGGTCAACGAGGCCCTCGCCTCGCTGGGCGCCGAGGAGGTCGACTGGCTCCCGAGCACCGGGTGGAACCGGCACGCCGACGGGCAGGGCCCGGCCGACGGCGACGTCGCCGAGCGGATGGGCGCGTTCATCGCCTCCACCATGGAGCTGCACCAGCTGTACCTGGAGCGGCTCGCGAGCGTCAAGGACGAGGGCCTCGTCCTGCCCGCGATCACCGGCGTGTTCGACACCCCGCTGATGGACTTCCGGGAGGCCGTCGAGCCGGTCGCCCGGTTGCTGCGCGGGCTGGACCGGCACGTCACGCTCTCGCACGAGTTCGGCAAGCGCCGGGCCGACGGCGCACCGGCCGCCGCCGGCGGGCTGTCCGCCGACGCGATCGCCGCGCTCTACCTCTACACCTGCGAGTCGGCGTTCTACCGGGAGATCAACGCCGTCCTGCGCTCCCCCGACCGCTCCCGCCTGGTGCCCTACCTGCCGTACCTGCGGCTGCTGTTCGCGGCGGTGTCCCAGCTGCCCGTCCGCACCGAGCCGCTCTGGCGCGGCGTCCCGCTGGACCTCCGGGCGCAGTACCCGCTGGGGCGGACGGTGACGTGGTGGGGCGTCTCCTCCTGCACCTCCAAGCTGGGCGTGGCGCAGGCCTTCCTCGGCAGCCGCGGCAAGCGGACGCTGTTCGAGGTGCGCCCCGCCCGGGCCACCGGCATCCAGGACTTCTCCGCCTTCACCGGCGAGGAGGAGTTCATCCTGCTCCCGGGCACCCAGTTGGAGGTGACGGACGTCCGGACGGAGCGCGGCGGTCTGTGCACCGTCACGCTCACCGAGCTGGCGGAGCAGACCCTGGTGTCCTGACCGACGGACCCGGGGCGGTCGGGCGGGGCGGCGGGGCGGCGCGCGTCCGGGGCGGCGGGGCGCCGACGGGTACGCTTCCCCCCGGACCGCGAACCGCGACTCCCGACCCGCGGACCCCGGCCCGCACCCCTGCCGCGCACGAGCCGCCCCGGGCGGCGGACCGCCCTCCCGGAGGCGCCCCGTGAGCACCTTCCACCTCGGACTGGACGCGGGCGGCAGCAGGACCGGCGCCGTCCTCCTCGACGCCGACGGCGCCCTGCGGGGGCGCGGCGAGGGCCCCGGCGCGAACCCGGCCGGGCAGCGCCCGGGCGACGTGCTCGCCCACCTCGGCGCGGCCGCCGCCGGCGCCCTGGACGGGCGGGATCCCCGGCTGGTCGGCTCCTGCCTGGTCGGGCTCGCCGGGTACCGGGCCCTGCCGGATCCCGAGCGGTTCGCGGAGCGCTGCCGGGCCGCCCTGCGCCTCGGCTGCCCGGTGCGACTCGTCCCGGACACCGTGCCGGCCCTCGCCTGCGGCGGCGTCACCGACGGGCACGGCACCGTGCTGATCGCCGGCACCGGCACGGTCTGCGCCCGGCTGGCGGGCACCCGCACGATCGCCCGCGCCGGCGGGCTGGGCTGGCTGCTCGGCGACGAGGGCGGCGGCTTCTGGCTCGGCCGCGAGGCGCTCCGGCACGCCCACGCGGACCCGGCCGGCCCGCTGGGTGCCGCCGTGCGCGCCCACTGCGCCGCCGACTCCCCCGACGACCTGCTGCGCTGGGCCTACCAGGGCCCGCCCCGGCGCCTCGCCGCCCTCGCCCCGCTGGTCTCCCGGCTGGCGGAAGAGGGCGACGGACCCGCCCTCGCGATCGCGCACACCGCCGCCGGCCACCTGGCCGCCCTGGCCCGTGTCACCGCCGTGCCGGAGGAGCCCCTGGTCCTCGCCGGCGCGGTCGCCACCTCCGCCGGCCCGGTCCGTGAGCGGCTCCTCGTCCTGCTCGCCGACCTGCACCCCCGGCTCCCCCGCACCGACCCGGCCACCGCCGCCGCCCGACTGTCCGCCCGCCACGCCGCCCACCGCCCGGCCGCGCACGACCCGCTCGACGACGACCCGCTCAGCCGCGACGCGGCGCCCGACGGCCCCTCGCCCGACAGCCGCTCGCCCGGCGACCCCTCGCCCGGCGACCGCTGACAGCGCCTCATCCGCCCCCAGGCCATCACCCCCGAGCCGTCAACTCCACGGCGCCCCAGCGGAAATGGCATGCACGCCACTAGCCAACCGGTCAGTAGCACCCCTACCGTCGACTCCCCGTGACTTCGACGGAGGAGCACGCCTTGCGCCCACGCCCCCACCCCCTCCGGTTCCCGGCCGCCGCCCTCGCGTCGGCCCTTCTCGTCACCGCCGCCCTGACCACCACCCCCACCGCGGCCGCCCCTGCCCCCGCGCCGGCCGCAGCGGCCGACTACTGCGGCGGCCGCTGCACCGACATCCTGCCGCCCGGCGAGAACGGCAACGCCACCCTCGCCGAGATCCTGCTCAACCGGGTGTTCGGCAGCCGCCCCGCCCACACCGACGACCAGCTCGGCCCGTACGCGGGCCTCGCCGCCGGCTACCCCGGGCTCACCGACGCCAAGCTGCGCGACTTCTTCAACGACGCCTCCTTCGGCGTCCCCGCCGACCAGGTGGCGAGCACCGCCAGCCCCCGCGGCGACGTCACCATCGTGCGCGACAAGGCGACCGGCGTCCCGCACATCAGCGGCACCACCCGCTACGGCACCGAGTTCGGGGCCGGCTACGCGGCGGCCCAGGACCGGCTCTGGGTGATGGACCTGTTCCGGCACGTCGGCCGCGGCCAGCTGTCCGGCTTCGCGGGCGGCGCCGCCGCCAACCGCCAGCTGGAGCAGAGCTTCTGGCAGGCCGCCCCGTACACCGAGGCCGAGCTCCAGCAGCAGATCGACGCGCTCGCGTCCCGCGGCGGCCGGGCCGCCCAGGCCCTCGCCGACGCCACCGCCTACCTCGACGGGATCAACCAGTACGTCCGGGAGGCCTACAACGGCCGCATCTTCCCCGGCGAGTACGACCTGACCGGGCACATCGACCCGATCACCAACGCCGGGTCCATCGAACCGTTCAAGCTGACCGACCTGGTGGCCCTCGCCTCCGTGGTGGGCGCGCTGTTCGGCTCCGGCGGCGGCGGCGAACTCGCCTCCGCGCAGGTCAAGTCGGCCGCCGAGGCCCGTTACGGCAAGGACGCCGGGGACGCCGTCTGGAAGTCGCTGCGCGAGGCCGACGACCCCGAGGCCGTCGAGACCCTGCACGACGGCCAGCGCTTCCCCTACGCCACGGTGCCCGACAGCCCGCAGGGCGAGGCGCCGCCCGACCCGGGCTCGGTGGTGCCCGAGCGGATGGTCTACGACGCCACCGGCTCGGCCGGCACCGCCGCCACCGCGGCACCGGGCCTGCTGCCCGGCAACCTGCTCAGCGCCCGGCACGGCATGTCCAACGCCCTGCTGGTCTCCGGCGCCCACACCGACGACGGCCACCCCGTCGCCGTGTTCGGACCGCAGACCGGCTACTTCGCCCCGCAGCTGCTCATGCTGGAGGAGATCCAGGGCCCCGGCATCAGCGCGCGCGGCGCCGCCTTCGCCGGCCTGAGCTTCTACGTCCAGCTCGGCCGCGGCCAGGACTACGCCTGGAGCGCCACCTCCGCCGGGCAGGACATCACCGACACCTACGCCGTGCCGCTCTGCACCACCGACGGCTCGCCCGTCACCACCGCCGCCGAGTCCTACCTCTGGCACGGCCAGTGCGTGCCCCTCGACCGGCTGGAACGCAAGAACGCCTGGAGCCCGACCACCGCGGACTCCACCGCGGCCGGCTCGTACACCCTGGTGATGTACCGCTCCAGGTACGGCCTGGTCACCGCCCGCGGCACGGTCGGCGGCGCGCCCGTCGCCTTCACCTCGCTGCGCTCCACCTACCGGCACGAGGCCGACTCGATCATCGGCTTCCAGGAGCTCAACGACCCCGGCGCCGTGCACGACGCGGCGGGCTTCCAGCGGGCCGCGCAGGACATCAACTACACCTTCAACTGGTTCTACGCCGACTCCCGCGACATCGCCTACTACAACTCCGGAACCAACCCCGTCCGCGCCCCCGGCGTCGACCCGGGCCTGCCGCTGCGCGCCGAACCGGCCTACGAGTGGACCGACTTCGACCCCGTCACCAACACCGCGCGGTACACCCCGCCCGCCGAGCACCCACAGTCCGTCGACCAGGACTACTACATCTCCTGGAACAACAAGCAGGCCGACGGCTTCACCACGGCCGGCTTCGGCAACGGCTCGGTGCACCGCGGCAACCTGCTCGACGACCGGGTCAGGGCGCTGCTGCAGGGCGGCGGCAAGGCGAGCAGGGTCTCCCTCACCCAGGCCATGGAGGGCGCCGCCCTGACCGACCTGCGTGCCGAGGACGTGCTGCCCGACCTGATCCGGGTGCTGCGCAGCGCCCCGGTCACCGACCAGACGGCCGCCACCGCGCTGCAGCAGCTGGAGACGTGGCTGGCCGACGGCGGCCGGCGCAAGGAGACCTCGGCCGGCAGCCACAGCTACGCCGACGCCACCGCGATCCGCGTCATGGACGCCTGGTGGCCGCTGCTCGCCGAGGGGACGATGCGCCCCGGCCTCGGCGACCAGCTGTTCACCGCGCTGACCGGCGCCCTGCAGATCAACGAGTCGCCCTCCGGCGGGCAGAGCGGCCCCGGCGGCGGCTCGACGAGCGCCAACGAGTCGATCCCGCACAAGGGTTCGGCCTTCCAGTACGGCTGGTGGAGCTACCTGGACAAGGACCTGCGGTCCGTCCTCGGCGACCGGGTGGCCGGCCCGCTGGCGCGCCCGTACTGCGGCGGGGGCGACCTCGCGGCCTGTCGGGGCGTCCTGCTCGACACCCTGAAGCGGGCCGCCGCCCAGACCCCGGCCCAGGTCTACCCGGGCGACGCCGACTGCTCGGCCGGTGACCAGTGGTGCGCCGACACCGTCATCCAGCGTCCGCTGGGCGGGGTGACGGACGTCAGGACGACCTGGCAGAACCGGCCGACCTACCAGCAGGTGGTGCAGTTCACCGCCCACCGCTGAGCCACCACACCGCCGAGCCGCCGAGCCCGGACGTCGCCGGTGCCCCGCCCGACCCGGGTGGGGCACCGGCGGCGGCCGTCAGGACGGCTTCGACGCCTCCGCGGCCCCGGATCCCGACCCCGATCCCGACCCCGACTCGGAACCCGCCCCGGACCCCGCCTGCGCGGTCAACCGCCGCCGGTGGCCGTGCAGGTGCTCCAGCGGGTCCCGGAGCCGCCGGCCGGCCTGCAGGTACGCCGTACGGCCGTCGGGAGTGGTCATCCGCATGTGGACGGCGTCGGCCAGCTCCGCCGCCGTGTCCACCAGGTCGATCAGCTCGGCCAGCAGCGCGGCCTGGTCGGCGGGCACGACGGCCTCGCGGCGTGCCCGGGCCCGGGGCAGGGCGTCCTCACGGATCTTCGCCCGGGCCTCCCGAACGGTGGTGCTCATCGCCTCGATGTCGCCGTCCACGCCGGCCCCCTGTCCGTGCTGCGCCTGCCGATTCGCGGTGATCCTTCCCCGGGCGGGGCGGCGGCACTCCCCCGGTCCGGGCGGGCGGCCGGGGTCCGCGCACCGGCCGGGGCCGGGAATCCGGCGGACCCGGCCCGGAGGGAGGACATAGGCTCCTGACATGGCGACAGACGGATCACTCGCAACCGGTCAGCGTTCCCTCGGCGACCCTTCCCTCGACTACCCCCTGTGGCCCCCACTCACCGCCGGCTGTCCGGGCACCGGCACCGCGGACGTCGCCTACCCGGTCGAGGTCGACTACGCGTACGGGAAGGCGGACCCGGCGGCGCTGTTCGCGCCGTCGGAGGTCGCCGGCCTGGAGCGGTGGGCCCCGCTGCTGCCGCCGCTGCTCGCGCCGGGCCTGGGCGAGGGCGGCACGCCGCTGGTCGAGCTCGAACCGGGGGTGTACGTCAAGGACGAGTCCCGCAACCCGACCTGGAGCCACAAGGACCGGCTGAACCGCTGCACCACCAGCGCCGCCGTCGGTGTCGGCGCGGCCGGGATCGCGGTGGCCTCCTCGGGCAACCACGGCGCCTCCGCCGCCGCCTACGCGGCCCGGGCCGGGCTGCGCTGCGTGGTCCTCACCGGCCCGGACCTGCCGCCGAACGTCGACGCGTTCCTGAACGCCTACGGCGCAGTCGTGCTGCCGGTGCCCTGGGAGGCGCGCTGGCCGCTGCTGCGCCAGGTGGTCGACCGCCTCGGTCTGCACCCGGTCAGCAACCTCACCACCACGCACACCGGGCACGCGTACGGCCCCGAGGGCTACAAGACCGTCGCCTACGAGATCTTCCGGGACCTCGGGGTGCCGGGCGCGGTCTTCGTGCCCACCGGCTACGGCGAGCTGCTGTTCGGGGTCTGGAAGGGGTTCGCCGAACTGCACCGGCTCGGGCTGGCCGAGCGGGTGCCCAGGATCTACTCCTGCGAGTCGGCCTCGGGGGCGCCGCTGGCGAGCGCCCTCCGACAGGGCCTGCCGGCCGCGCGCACGGCCGTGGCGCCGGGCCGGGCGTACTCGATCGCCGCGCCGGTCGGCGGCTACCGGGGCGTGCTCGCGGTGCGCGGGAGCGGCGGCCGCGCGCTGGTGCTGGACGACGCCCAGCTGACGGCCGCCCAGGGCGAGCTGGCCCGGGCCGGGCTCTGGACGGAGCTGTCCGCGGCGGCCGGGCTCGCCGGGCTGCGCAGCCTGGGCGGGGCGGCGGGCGGCTCCCGGGGAATCGAGGGAGCCGAGGGAGCCGAGGGCATCGAGGGACCGGTGGTCTGCGTGTCGACGTCCAGCGGCTTCAAGGACCTCGGGGTCGGCTCCCGGAGGACCGAGCCGGTCGCCCCCGAGTGGGAGGCCGTCCACCGCCGGCTGCAGGCCGCCGGGATCCGCGGCTGACGGCCGCCCCCGCACGGGCGGCGGACATCCGGCCCAGGACCAGGACCAGGCGTCCGGCACCGGGACCAGGCACCCGGCACCCGGCACCCGGCACCCGGCACCGCGGAAACCCCTTGGTCCCCGGTGCCGGGTGCCGGTACGGTCGCTGTGTGGCCGTCGTAGCGAACTCTCGCCGATTTACCGGCCCCCCGGCCCCCGTTGGGCGCCGCAGGGGTCGGACGTCGCCACGCCTCCAGGGCTGAGCCGCCGGCCCGGGGCGGCGGTCGTGCCCAGGGGCCGGGGGGTGTGCCGTCACCCCGTCACCGCTCCCGGCCAGGAGGCCGCCATGTCCGTACCCGGCACCGCCGTTCCCGCCCGTCTCTCCCCCGAGCAGCTCGCCCGCGACCTCGCCGTCCGGGACCTCACCGACCCCGCCGCCGGTCCGCACGCCGTGCAGCTCGTCCTCGCCCGTGCCGTCGAGGCGCTGGCCGCGCGCTGGGGCTGCGAGGTCCGCTGGTGGCGCGGTGAGCGCGTCGTCACGGTCGAGGACAACTACGACCACCTCGGCTACCGCGCCGACGACATCACCCGCGACACCCGGTACACCCGCTACGTCGACGACCGGCGGATGCTCCGCAGCCACTCCAGCGCCCTGGTGCCGGCGGCGCTGCGGGCCCTGGCCGCGGATCCGGCCGAGGACGTCCTGCTGGTCTGCCCCGGCCTGGTCTACCGCCGCGACAGCATCGACCGGCTGCACACCGGCACCCCGCACCAGCTGGACCTGTGGCGGCTCACCCGCCGCCCGGCCCGGCTGACCACCGCCGACCTGGACGGGATGGTCACCGCCCTGGTCGGCGGTCTGCTCCCGGGCGCCGAGCACCGCCACGAGGAGCGCGTCCACCCGTACACGCTGGCCGGCCGCCAGGTGGACGTGGCCCGCGGCGCGGAGTGGATCGAGGTCGCGGAGTGCGGCCTGGCCCACCCCGGCGTGCTGGCCCGGGCCGGGCTCGGCGCCGAGTGGAGCGGTCTGGCCCTCGGCATGGGGCTGGACCGGATGCTGATGCTGCTCAAGGGCGTGGACGACATCCGGGTGCTGCGTTCGACCGAGCCGTCGGTGGCCGCCCAGCTGACCGACCTCGCGCCCTACCGGCCGGTGTCCGCGATGCCCGCCGTCCGCCGGGACCTCTCGGTGGCGGTGGACCGCGACGACCTGGCGGAGGACCTCGGGGACCGGGTCCGCGACGCGCTCGGCCCGGACGCGGACTGCGTGGAGACCGTCGAGATCCTCGCCGAGACGCCGTGCTCGCAACTGCCGCCACGGGCCCTGGAGCGGCTCGGCGCGCGCCCCGGGCAGAAGAACGTCCTGCTCAAGCTGGTCCTGCGGCACCTGGACCGGACGCTCACCGACCGTCAGGCCAACCTGCTGCGGGACCGCGTCTACGCCGCCGTCCACCAGGGCACCGCCCACCAGTGGGCGGCCACCGGCTGACGGCCGCCGGTGGGGGCGTGGCGGCGGCCACCACCACGCCCCCGCCACGCCCCGGCCGCGACCCCGCGACGACCCGGCCTCAGAGCCGGACGAGCACCTTGCCGCGGCTGGCGGCCCGGTCCTGGTAGAGGCTGCGGTAGGCGGCGGGGATGGTGTCGAAGCCGCGGTGGACGGTCTGGTGGTACTGCAGGTCGCCGCTGCGGACGAGGCCGCCGAGGTCCCGCCGCAGGGCCGTCCAGTTCTCCTCGGTGAACCACTCCAGCGAGAAGATGCCGCGGACGGTGGTGCGCGGGAACATGATCATCGGCAGCAGCCGGGGGCCCGTCCAGCGGCCGCCGACCTGGCTCGCCCACTGCCAGCAGACCGCGACCCGGCTGTCGACGTTGAGCATGGTGAAGACGACGTCGGTCAGCGTGCCGCCGAGGCTGTCGAAGTAGCGGTCGACGCCGTCCGGGGCCGCCTTGGCGAGCCGCTCGGCGAGCCGCTCGGGGTCGTCGCCGTCGCGGTAGTGCAGGACGGCGTCGAAGCCCAGGTCCCTCAGCCGGTCGGCCTTCTCCGCCGTCGCCGTGGTGCCGACGACCCGGGCGCCGCGGTGCCGCGCGAGCTGGCCGACCAGGGAGCCGACGGCCCCGGAGGCGCCGCTGACCAGCACGGTGTCGCCGGGGCGCACGGCCAGGAACTTCTCCACGGTGCCCCAGGCGGTCATCCCGGGCCCGCCGAGGACGCCCAGGGCGGTGGAGATCGGCAGGGCGTCGTCGTAGTGGTCGGGGTCGAGGCGGCGGTAGGCGGGGAAGACCATCGGGAAGGTACCGGTCTGCCAAGGGGTCGGGGCGCCGTTGCCGATCACGTGGCTGCGCCAGCCGCCGAAGCCCTGGACGAGGTCGCCGACGGCGAAGCGGGCGCGGGGGCCGGCCTCCAGCACCTCCATGATCGAGTCGGCGCCCATGTGGTCCCCGACCGGGGTGTCGAGGGCGATCCCCTGGAGGTACGGGTCGACGGAGACGTACCGGGTGCGCAGCAGCATCTCGTCCTCGGCGAGCCGGACGTCGACCTCCTCGACCACCTTCCGGTACATCCGCTCGACGTCCGGCACGCCGTCGGCGTGCTCGTGGACGACCCACTTCTCGATCCTCACGAGGTGACTCCAAACTGGCGGTCCGCGGGGCCGACCGGCTCGACCAGCAGGGTGGGCGGCGGGGCGGTGTCGTCGACGGCGGCGGTGAACGGCTTGCGGTCGTCGCGGCAGATGAACTGCACGACGTGGCGCCCGGCGGCGGCGGCCCGGATGAGGCCGCCGGTGGTCGCCCAGACGCCGGAGAGGTAGAAGTCGCGCAGGCCCGGCAGCCCGGGGCCGTTGCGCTTGATCTCCTCCTCCAGGGTCTCGCCGCTCTCCACGAAGGGCTGCCAGCCGAGCACGGTGCCGTCGTAGTTGGCGGTGTAGCGGACCTGGGTGAGGGGGGTGGAGACGTCCTTGACCGCGACGGCCTCCTTCAGCCCCGGGTGGTGGCCGTCGAGGAAGTCGACGAGGGCGTCGCGCACCCGGCGCTTCTCCCGCTGGTACTCGCGTCCGCGGCCGACCGGCAGGGTGTGCAGCTCCTCGCCGCGCCGCAGCCGGGGCGCCTGTTCGGGGCCGGTGCTCAGCGCCCGCCAGGGGGCGATGTCGCAGAAGTAGCTGACGTAGACGACGGTCGTCCCGGCGGGGGACAGTTCGGGGTAGTGGCGGCTGCGGAACTGGACGTTGATGCTGGGGTGCCGGATGCCGGTGAGCCGGGCCGCGAACTCCTCCTCCAGCAGGTGGGTGGTGCACGGGTCCCCGGCCGGGAAGGGCCGGCGCAGGCCCAGGAAGACGGTGAGGTAGCCGGGGAAGACCATGCCGGGTTCGGTGATGGTCCGGGTGTACAGCCGGCGGTAGGTGTCGTTCAGGTAGCGGCCCTTGAGCAGGTCGAGCATGGTGGTGCGGCCGTCGCAGGCCGCGACGACGATGTCGGCGCGGACCTCCCGGCCGTCGCTGAGCCGCACCCCGACGGCCCGGTCGCGCTCGACCAGGATCTCGGTCGCCCTGGCGTTGTAGGTGATCTCCCCGCCGAGCCGCCGGTAGCGCTCCTCGACGGAGCGGGCCAGGCCCAGCGAGCCGCCCTCCGGCACCCCGGCCGACTGCCCGGCGTGCGCGGCGAGCTGGAAGTAGGTGGGCAGCACGGGGAAGTTGGGGTGCTTCTCGTAGAGCACGAAGTTGAAGGCCTCGCGCAGCAGCGGGCTGCGGAAGCGGGCCGAGTAGTCGCTCATCAGCTCGGTGATCGAGCGCCGGATCACGTTGAGGTGGGGCAGGAAGGAGGCGAGCATCCGCCAGCGTTCCCGGCGCCCCATGAGCCCGACCGGCTTGAGGAAGGGGTAGTGGACCAGCGCGCGGCGGAAGGACCGCAGTCCGGCGCAGAACCGCCGGATCTGCCGGGCGTCCTCCGGCGCGAGGTCGAGCAGGTGGGCTTCGAGGCGGTCGGGGTCGGAGTAGAAGCGGACGGCGCCGCCGTCGCGGGTGCGCACCACGTTGAAGACGTCGAAGTTGCGCATCACCTTGCCCTGGAGGGCGCCGAGTTCGAGCCAGATCTGGTGCATCTCGTTGCCGGGGCCGCTGCCGAGCAGCCAGCTGACGCAGCAGTCGAAGGTGAACTCCCCGCGGTCCCAGGCGGTGCAGCAGCCGCCGGGCAGTTCGTGCATCTCCAGGATGCGGCTGCGGTAGCCGTTCATCTGGGCGTAGCAGCCGGTGGACAGGCCGCCCAGGCCGCCGCCGACGATCACCATGGTCCGCCTGCCCGTGCTCATTCCGGTACTCCCGTGGTGACCCGGTCGAGTTGTGGCAGCCGGCCCAGCTTTCCGGCGTGCCAGGGTTCCTGGTTGTCGCTGGGCCAGGCCCGGAAGGGCCGGCCGAGTTCGCGGCAGAGGTACTGGGCGGCGTACCGGCCGCTGGTCGCGGCGCGGATCAGGCCGCCGAGGCCCGCCCACTGCCCGGCCATGGAGAAGCCGCGCAGTCCGGGCAGCCGCATGCGGTCCCGGTTGACCAGCCGGTTGGCGGCGTCCTCGGCCTCGGAGAAGGCCTGCCAGGCGAGGATGCTGCCGCGGGTGTTTCCGGTGAAGCGTTCGGTGGTGACGGGCGAGGCGACGTCGACGAGTTCGATCCGGCGGCCCAGCCCGGGGTACGTCCGGTCGAGGAACTCCCGGACGAAGGAGGCGACTTCCTGCTTACGGGCCCGGTAGGCGCGGCGGTCGCGGACACGCAGCTCCTTCCAGCTGCGGTGGTCGCTGAAGTAGGTGCAGTGCAGCACGGACCGGCCGGCGGGCGCGAAGCCCTCCGCGTAGGCGGAGCGCAGCTGGACGACCAGGCTGTGCTGGAGCGAGCCGGGCAGCCGGGCGCCCTGCTCGGGGCCCAGCAGGTAGGTGGTGCTGTGCGGTTCGCCCTCCGGCAGCCCGCCGCGGACGCCGACGAAGGCGGAGACCACCGCCGGGTAGAGGTTGCCGGGCCGGTCGATCAGTTCGCCGTACAGCCGGTCGGTGGTGGGGCTGGACCAGCGGCCGTCCAGCAACCGGTCGAGGACGGTCGGGCCGTCGCAGGCGGCGACGACGTGGTCGGCGTAGTGCTCGGTGCCGTCCCGGAGCCGGACGCCGACGGCTCGGCCGCCCTCGACGAGGATCCGGTCGACCCGGCAGCGGTAGCCGATCACCCCGCCGAGCGAGGTGTAGCGCTCCTCGACGGAGCGGGCCAGGCCGAGCGAACCGCCCTGCGGGAAGCCGGCGTTGCCGTTGTGCGCGGCGGCCAGGGTGTACAGGTATGGCAGCAGCGGGAAGCCGGCCGGTTCCTGGAGGAACACGTTGGGCAGGGCCCGGCGCAGCAGTGGGTCCTGGAAGCGGTCGGCGAAGCCGCGCATCGGGGTGGTGGCGGTGCGCCAGAACAGCCGGAAGGCCGGCAGCACGGCGCGCAGGGTCCGCAGCCGTTCGGCCGGCCCGCGCAGCGGCGACGGGGTGAGCTCCCAGGGCAGGTCGAGCGCGGCGAAACGGCGCAGGTCCCGGCAGAAGGAGCGGATCGGCCGGGCATCGCCGGGGGCGAGGGCCAGCAGGTGGTGTTCGAGCCGGTCGGGGTCGGCGAAGAAGGTGACGGCCCGGCCGTGTTCGTCGACGACGCGGTTGAAGACGTCGAAGCGGGTGACGGTCTTGCCGTCGAGGGCTCCGAGTTCCCGCCAGACCTGGTGGGCGCCGGTGCCCTCGGCGGTGCCGATGAGCCAGTCGATGCAGTAGTCGAACAGGTAGCCGTGCCGGGACCACGCGGTGCAGCAGCCGCCGGGCAGCACGTGCTTCTCGAAGATCCGGGTCTCCAGGCCGCTCATCTGGGCGTAGCAGCCGGTGGCGAGGCCGCCGATGCCGGCGCCGATCACGATGACCCGGGGCGGGCCGCCGCCGGCGCGCCGCCGGTCGGACCAGTCCGGTCCGCGGTCAGGGGCGGTCATCGGCGGCGCCTCCGGCCAGGATGGCGCCCGCCAGTTCGGCGTTGCGGGCGGCGTACTCGGCGTCCAGCATCTCGGCGTGGCTGCCGTGCCCGGCGTGCACGGTGGTGCCGGAGGTGGAGGAGCCCTGCCACGAGCCGGGTTCGCCGCCGGTGTGCAGGGCGAGCCGGTCGCGTTCGCAGACCACGTGCAGGTGTGCGTCGACGGTGTCCAGGTTGGGGGTCCGGCTGCAGAACTCCAGGTAGTCCCGGGCCTGTTCGAGGGTCTCCCGGGCGACGATCCGGGAGCCGGTGTGGCGGTGCAGGTGCTCGTGCAGCTCGCGTTCGAAGGCGGCCACGTGGTCCTCGCCGAGGGTGAAGGGTTCGGGGATCCGGTAGGAGTCCACCATCAGGACGGACCGGACGGTCCGGCCGCGGCGTTCGAGCTCGGCGGCGACCTCGAAGGCGAGGTTGCCGCCGAGCGAGTAGCCGAGCAGGACGTACGGGCCGGCCGGGTGCAGGGCCTCGGCCAGGTCGGCGTAGCGGGCGGTCTTGTCGTCGCCGGTGAGGTAGTTGAAGGCGGCGAGGCGGTGGCCGGGCAGGTGGCCGGCGAGCTGGCGGTAGACCAGTCCGTGGCCGCCCGCGGGCGGGAAGCAGAGGACCGTGCGGTCCTCGGGTGCCTGCGGGTTGAACCACAGGTGGGGCTGGCCGCCTTCGAGTTCGCCGGTGATGATCTGTTCCAGGGTGCGGGCCATGCCGTGCAGCGTGGTGACCTTGAAGAGCTGGCCGACCGGGATGCCGACGTTGAACTCGGTCTGCAGGTGGTGGATCAGTTCGATCAGCCGGATGGAGCTGCCGCCGAGTTCGAAGAAGTCGTGCTGGAGGCCGACTTCGTCGAGCCCGAGCAGCGCCTTCCAGTGTTCGGCGGTGCGGATCTCGTAGAGGGTGACCGGCGGTTCGTCTCGGGCGGCGCCGGTGTCGACCACCGGTTCGGGCAGGGCGGCGAGGTCGACCTTGCCGTTGGGGGTGAGCGGCAGGGCGGGCAGTTCGGTGAGGTGGGCGGGGATCATCACGGTGGGGAGGTGTTCGGCGAGGTGGCGGCGGAGTTCCCGGCGGTCCAGCGCGGCCCCTTCGGCCGGGACGAGGTAGGCGGACAGCACGCTCTCCCCCGTGCTGTCCTGACAGACCGTCACACAGGCCTGGGCGAGCTCGGGGCGGGCGGTGAGGTGGGCCTCGATCTCGCCGATCTCGATCCGGTGGCCGCGCACCTTGACCTGGTTGTCGATCCGCCCGAGCAGGTGTGCGGTGCCGTGCGCGTCCCAGTGGCCGAGGTCGCCGGTGCGGTAGAGCCGGGTCGGCGTGCCGTCGAGGTCCAGGGCGGTGAACCGCCGGGCGGTCTGCCCGGGGTCGTTGGGGTAGCCGGCCGCCACCCCGGCGCCGCCGACCCACAGTTCGCCGGCCACGCCGGGCGGCACCGGTTCGCCGTAGCGGTCGAGGATGTAGAGCTCGCTGTTGGGGAACGGCCGGCCGATCGGCACCATCCGGCCGGGTTCGAGGCCCTCGGCCGTGCCCTCGTAGTAGCTGGTGTCGATGGTGGCCTCGGTCAGGCCGTAGGAGTTGACGAGCCGGGTGTCCGGCCCGCACAGGGCGCGCAGCCGCCGGTGTTCCGCGGCCTTCCAGGAGTCCGAGCCGACGGCCAGCAGGCGCAGGAAGTCCAGCCGCAGGCCCTCGCGCTCGCAGTGGGCCAGCAGGGCGCGGGCGACGGCGGGCACGAACTCGGCGCAGTCGACGGCCTCCTCGCGCATGGTGCGGTGCAGCCGGGCGGTGTCGAAGAGCAGGTCGCGGTCGACCAGGACGAGGGTGCCGCCGGTGCTCAGCGCCCGGGCGAGGTCGCCGGAGAACACGTCGAAGGCCGTCCCGGCCATCTGGAGGTGCACCCGGGCCTCGGTGTCCAGCCGGTACTCGGCGCGCCAGCCCGCGGTGACCGCGGCGAGGTTGCGGTGGTCGACCCGGACGGCCTTCGGGCGGCCGGTGGAGCCGGAGGTGTGGATGACGTAGGCGGCCCGGTCCGGGTCGGCGGCGGGCAGCGGCGGGCCCTCGGCCGCGGGCCGGTCGAGTTCCTCCAGGGTGACCGGCCGGGCGGGCAGGTCGGCGCCGGGCGGCCGCCGCTCGTCGACGACGACCAGGACGGCTCCGGCGTCGGCCACCTGGTGGGCGAGCCGGTCGGCCGGGTGTCCGGGGTCGAGCGGCAGGTAGGCGGCGCCGGCCCGCCAGACCGCGAGCAGCACGGTGATCAGCTCGGGCGACTTGTCCAGGCAGACGGCGACCACCGAGCCCTCGACGACCCCGAGTTCGCGTAGCCGCAGGGCCGCCCGGTGCGCCCTGCGGTCGAGTTCGCCGTAGCCGAGCCGCCGGGTGCCGGACGGCCCGGGGGCGGCGACGGCGAGCGCCTCGGGGTGCTCGGCGGCGGCCTTGGCGATCAGCTCGGGCACCGGGGTGTCGTGCTCCAGACGCCGGCCGGCGCCGCTGAACCCGTCGAGGATGCGCCGGCGTTCGGTGTCCTCGAGCATCCGCAGCCGGCCGACGGGGCGGTCGTCGCCGGCCCGGGTCATGGCGTCCAGCAGGGTGCGGTAGTGCGCGGCGAGCCGCTGGACGGTGGCGGCGTCGAAGAGGTCGGAGTTGTACTTGAACACGCAGTGGAAGCTGTGGTCCGCGCGGTCCTCGTAGGCCGACAGGGTCAGGTCGAACTGCCCCTCCTCCTCGGGGAGTTCGATGTACTCCAGGCGGTACCCGAAGCGCTCCACGGCGACTTTGTGGGTGAGCAGGATGAACATCGCCTGGAACACCGCGGAGCGGCTGGGGTCGTGCTGCAGCCCGAGCTGCTCGACCAGCAGCGGGAAGGGGTACTCCTGGTTGTCCAGCCCGCCGAGCACGCTCCGCCGCACCCGGGCGAGCAGCTCGGCCACCCCGGGCTCCCCGGCCAGGCTGACGTGCAGCGGCAGCGGGTTGACGAAGTAGCCGTAGACGGAGCCGAACTCCTCCTGGGTGCGCCCGGTGACGGGGCTGCCGACCACGATGTCGGACTGGCCCGACCAGCGGTGCAGCAGCAGGTAGTAGGCGCTGAGCAGCACCATGAACGGGGTCGCGTGGTGGGCCCGGGCCAGGTCGTGGACGCGGGCGGTGAGCTCGGCGTCGAGCCGGAAGAACTCCGAGGCGCCGTTGTGGGTCTGCACCGCGGGCCGGGGCCGGTCGGTGGGCAGGGCGAGCACCGGCACCGGGGACGGCAGGTGGCCGCGCCAGTAGTCGAGCATCCGCTGCGCCTCGGGACCGGCCAGGAAGCGGTTCTGGTGGTTGAGGAAGTCGAGGTAGCGGGCGGCGACCGGGGGCAGTTCGGGGGTGCGTCCGCGGCGCAGCGCCTCGTAGACCTCGAACAGCTCCTCGATGAAGGTGAAGGTGGAGATCGCGTCGGAGACGATGTGGTGGACGGCCTTCATCAGCACCCAGCGCTCCGGGCCGCGCCGGAACAGCCGCAGCCGCACCAGGGGGTCCTCCGCGAGGTCGTACGGCCGGCGGTACTCGGCGACGATCAGTGCGTGGACCTCCTCCCAGGGCCGGCCCTCGACGTCGAACAGCCCGGTGTCGGCGACGGCCTCGGGGCGGATCCGCTGGACGGGGCGGCCCTGCTCGGCGGTGACGGCGGCCCGGAGCCCGGGGTGCCGGTCGACGAGGGTGCGGAATGCGGCGAAGACCAGCTCCGGGTCGAGCTCGGCGTGCACCTCGACGGCCCCGCCGATGTTGTAGGCGTAGCCGTCCGGGTGGAGCTGGCGCAGGAACCAGAGCGCCTGCTGGTTGTGGGTGAGCGGGTAGCGGGACTCGTCGGTGTGCAGCTCAACCTCGGCGTGCTCCGGGCCGCCCCCGGCGGCGAGCTGCTCGGCCAGCCCCTCGCCGAGCAGCTCGACCAGGTCGCCGACGGTGCCGTTGCTGAGCAGCGCCACCACGGGCAGGGCGACGCCGAGTTCACCGTGCACCCGGGCGCGCAGCTCCATCGCGAGCAGCGAGTCCAGGCCGTGCGCGCCGAGCCTGGTGCCCTGGTCGATCCGTTCGGCGCCGATCCGCAGCACGCCGGCGGCGGCGGCCGTGAACCGCTCGGCCAGCAGCTGCCGGCGGGCGGGCGGGTCGGCGGAGCGGTAGGCGTCCAGGAAGCCGTCCGTTCCGGCCGGGGCCCGCTCGGCGGCGCTCGCCGCGAGCTCGGCGACCAGCGGCGGCGGCGCCGGGTACCAGGCGAGGAAGGTCGGCCAGTCGACGACGGTGGCCACCAGCAGCTGGGCGCGGTCCTGGCCGAGGACCCGCTCCAGCACGGCGGCGCCGGCCTCCGGCGGGAGCGAGCTCATGCCGCGGGCGTCGCGGTAGTGGGCGACGAGGCCGAGCTCCTCGATCATGCCGGTGGCCCACGGGCCCCAGTCGAGGCTGAGCGCGGGCAGGCCGGCGGCCCGGCGGTGGTGGGCGAGGGCGTCCAGGAAGGCGTTGCCGGCGGCGTAGTTGGTCTGCCCGGCGGTGGTGAGCAGCGCGGCGACGGAGGAGAACAGCACGAAGTGGTCGAGCGGTTCGTCGCGCAGCAGCCGGTGCAGCAGGTGGCCGCCGACCACCTTCGGGCGGTAGCCGGCGTCGAAGGCCGGCCGGTCCATCTGCGGGACGAGCACGTCCTTGACCTGACCGGCGAGGTGGAAGACGCCGCGCACGGGCGGCAGCCCGCGCTCTCGGTGGTCGGCCAGCCAGTCGGCGAGGGCGGTCCCGTCGGTGACGTCGACGGCGGCGAGCAGGGGTTCGGCACCGAGCGCCTCCAGCTCGCGCAGGAAGGCGATCCGCCGGCCGGCCGGGCTGTCCGGGTCGGTGTGCCGCCACTGCCGCCGGTCGGGCAGCGCGGTGCGGCCGAGCAGCACCAGCCGGCGGGCGCCGCGGCGCACCAGGGTGCGGCAGAGCAGTCGGCCGAGCGCCCCGAAGGCGCCGGTGACGAGGTAGCAGCCGTCCGCCCGGAGCACCGGGGGCAGCGGGCGGGTGAGGCCCTCGGCCGGGCGCAGCCGGCAGGTGCGGCGGCGGCCGGCCCGCAGGGCGATCTCCTGCTCGTCCCGGGCGCCGAGTTCGTCGAGCAGCGCCTCGACCTGGTCGGCATGGTCCGCGCCGGGGTCGAGGTCGATCAGGGTGCCGCGCTGGGCGGTGAGCTCCTGCTGCCAGAGCACCCGGCCGACGCCCCAGGCGGGGGCGGCGAGCGGTTCGGCCCGTTCGCCGGGGGCGGTGGCCTGGGCGCCCCGGGTGACGACGTGCAGCCGGGCGTCGGGGCGGGCGGCGGGCAGCGCCCGGGCGAGGGCGATCAGCGAGTACGCGCCGAGGGTGGCGAGGCCGTCCAGCTGCCCGGTCTCCGCGGCGTCCAGCGCGGGCTGGTCGAGGTTCCACAGGTGGACGACGGTGCGGTAGCCGGGGTCGAGCCCTTCGAGCAGCCGGGTGAGGTCCTCGGTGGAGTCCGGGCGGACGGTCGACCCGGTGTCGCCGCGGTGGTGGGCGGCGCCGGGCCGGACGAGGTGGCAGCGGGAGCCGCGTTCGGCGGCGAGCGCGGCGAGCCGCTCGGCGAGGCCGCCGGCGTCGGCGAACAGCAGCAGGTCGCCGGGGTGTTCGGGGTCGGCGGCGGCGGGGGCGTCCAGCCAGACGGGTTCGGTGAGCCAGCCGTCGATGGTGGCGAGGCCGACCGATCCCGGGGCCCGGGCGACGTCGGCGGCCCGGAAGCCGGTGATCCGGCCGAGCGGGGTGCCGTCCTCGGCGTAGAGGGCGAGGTCGCCGACGACGTCGCGGCCGTCGTCGCGGGTGACGGTGGCGTGCGCCCAGAGCGGGCGGTCGCCGAACGCGTCGAGGCGGACCTCCTCGATGGCGACGGGCAGCCGTACGCCGCCGTCGTCGGGCGCGGCCGTCCGGGCGGCGAGCAGGGTCTGGAAGCAGGCGTCGAGCAGCACCGGGTGCGCGTGGTGCTCGCCCGCCGCGGGCCCGAGCCCATCGGCCGGGCCGATCCGGGCCAGGGCCTCGCCCGGGCCGACCCAGACCTCCTGGACGGCCCGGAAGGCGGGCCCGTAGTCGTAGCCGCGGGCGGCCAGCAGCCGGTAGCAGTCCGGGCCGTCGAGCCGGCTGGTCCGGGCCCGGACCGCTTCGGCGTCCAGCACCGGGCCGTGGGCGAGGCGCTGGCCGGTGCGGACCCGGCCGCTCGCGTGCACCGCGGGCTCGCCGCCGGCGGGGGTGGAGGTGACGGTGAAGCGGGCGTCCTCCGGGGCGTAGCCGAACTGGACGGGGGTGGGCTCGGCCTCGGAGAGGAACAGGGCCCGGTTCAGCTCGACCTCGGCGAGCACCACCTCGGTGCCGCCGGTCAGGGCGCGGACGGCCTGCGCCGCCATCTCCAGGTACCCCGCGGCGGGGAAGACCACCCGGCCCTCGATCCGGTGGTCGGCCAGGTAGGGCAGGTGCTCCGGGTCGAGCGCGGTGGTCCAGGTGGGCTGGGCGTTCGCGGTGCGGCGGCCGAGCAGCGGGTGGTCGACCTCGCCGAGGCGGACCTTCCGGACGGCGTCCGGCTCGGCCCAGTACCGGTCGCGCCGCCAGGGGTAGGCGGGCAGCGGCACCGGGCGGCCGGCCGGGTGCAGCGCGTCCCAGGCCGGTTCGACGCCCAGGGTGTGCAGTTCGGCGAGGGTGCGGGTGACGCACGCGTCCTCGTCCGCGCGGCGCCGGAGGGAGGCCAGGGTGTGCGCGCCGTCGACGCACTCGCGGATCGCGTGGCCGAGCACCGGGTGCGGGCCGACCTCCAGGAAGAGGCCGATCCCGTCCCCGGCCATCCGCTCGACGGCGGCACGGAAGCGCACCGGGTTGCGGACGTTGTGCCACCAGTACCCGGCGTCCAGCTCCGGGCCGCGGGCGAGGCCGTCGCGGGCGGTGAGGTAGAGCGGCAGCCGGGCCTCGCCGGGCGCGAGCGCGGCCAGCGCGGCGGTCAGCTCCTCCCGGATCGGCTCCATCCGCACGCTGTGGTACGGGACCTCGACGTCCAGGAGGCGGGCGAAGACGTCCTCCGCGCGCAGCTCGTCGGCGAGTTCGCGCAGCGCCTCGGTGTCACCGGCGAGGGTCACGGCGGAGGGGCTGTTGACGGCCGCGAGCGAGACCCGGGTGCGGTGCGGGCGGATCCGTCGCTGCGCCTGCTCCTCCGGCAGGCCGACGGCGAGCATCGTGCCGGTGCCGGCCAGCCGCTGCTGCAGCCGGCTGCGGGCCAGCACCACCCGCACGGCGTCGGCGAGGTCGTAGACGCCGGCCTCGTGGAAGGCGGCGACCTCGCCGGTGCTGTGCCCGACGACGGCGTCGGGGTGCAGCCCGCGACTGCGCCAGAGCGCGGAGAGACCCAGCTGGACGGCGAGGTTGGCGGGCTGGGCGAGCCAGGTCTCGGCCATCCGGGAGTCGGCCTCGTCGCGTTCCAGTTCCGCCAGGAGCGACCAGCCGGCCTGTTCCCGGATCTCCCGGTCGCAGGCCCGGACGGCCTCCCGGTAGGCCGGCTCGCTCGCGTACAGGCCGCGGCCCATGCCCCACCACTGGGGGCCCATGCCGGTGAACACCCAGGCGAGCCGGCGCTGTTCGCGCGCTCTGGCGCGGCCCCGGGCGACCTGCGGGTGGGCCTCGCCGCGTTCGCAGGCGGCCAGTGCCGCGTCCAGGTCCTGCCGGGTGGCGTAGCCGACCGCGAGCCGTTCGGGCAGGTGCTGGCGGCGGTGGGCGAGGGTGTGGCCGAGGTCGGCGAGCGACACCCCGGCGGCGAGCTCCCGCCGTACGCCGGCGGCGAGTTCGGGCAGCGCGGCGGCGTCCCTGGCGCTGAGCGGCAGCACCGTGCGGGCGGGGTGCGGCACGGGCGCGGCGGGCGTGGGCCGGGGCGGCTCCTCCAGCAGGACGTGCGCGTTGGTCCCGCCGAAGCCGAAGGAGTTGACGCCGGCCCGGGCCGGCCCGTCGTGCTCGGGCCAGTCGACGGCGGCGGTCGGGACGTCGAAGGGGAGCGCGGCCAGGTCGATGCCCGGGTTGGGGCGTTCCAGGTTGAGGTGCGGCGGGATCCGCCGGTGTTCGAGGGCGAGGGCGGTCTTGATCAGTCCGGCGACCCCGGCCGCGGCCTCGGTGTGCCCGATGTTGGTCTTCACCGAGCCCACGTAGCAGCGGGCGCCGGGGCGGCGGCCGACGCCGAGCACCCGGCCCAGGGCGGCCGCCTCGATCGGGTCGCCGACCGGGGTCGAGGTGCCGTGCGCCTCGACGTACTGCAGGCTGCCGGGGAGCACGCCCGCCTCCGCGCAGACCCGTTCGATCAGGGCGACCTGGGCGTCCGCGCTGGGGACGGTGATGCCGTTGGTGCGACCGTCCTGGTTGACGCCGCTGCCGAGGACGACGGCGTGCACCGGGTCGCCGTCGCGCAGCGCGTCCGCGAGTCGTTTGAGGACGACCACGCCGACGCCCTCGGCGCGGACGTAGCCGTCGGCGGAGGCGTCGAAGGCGCGCGAGCGGCCGTCCCGGGAGAGGAAGCCGCCCTTCGTCTCGGCGATCGTGTACTGCGGCGCCATGTGCAGCAACACGCCGCCGGCCAGCGCGAGTTCGGTCTCGCCGCGGAGCAGGCCCTGGCAGGCGAGGTGGACGGCGACCAGGGAGGAGCTGCAGGCGGTGTCGATCGAGACACTGGGGCCGCGGAAGTCGAGGCAGTGCGAGATCCGGTTGGACACCATCGTCATCATGGTGCCGGTGGCGGTGTGCGCGGCGAGGGTGCCGAAGTCGAGGTCGGCGAACTGGAGGATCTTGTAGTCCAGGGTGAAGGCGCCCATGTAGACGCCGACGTCGCGGCCGGCCAGGTCGCCGGGGCGCAGGCCGCCGTCCTCCAGGGCCTCCCAGCTGACCTCCAGGAGCTTGCGCTGCTGCGGGTCCATGTGGGCGGCCTCGCGCGGGCTGATCCCGAAGAAGTCCGGGTCGAAGGTGTCGAAGCCGTCGACGTAGCCGCCGCGGCCGCCGGTCAGCCGCCCGGGTTTGGACCTGTCCCGGCTGCCCAGGGTGGCGGTGTCGTAGCGGTCGGCGGGTGTCGCGGTGAGGCAGTCCCGGCCCTCGACGAGGTTGCGCCAGTAGGCCCGGTGGTCGTTGGCGTGTCCGGGCAGGCGGCAGCCGATGCCGGTGATCGCGATCCGGTCGCGGGGCACGGCGAGGGGCGAGGTGGTCATGGTCCAATCCGGGGGTGAGGGCGTGGCGGCGCGGACACGGGCGGAGGAGGTGGCCCCGCGGGCCGGGTCAGACGGTCGGTTCGGTGGGGTTCACCCGGCGCCAGGGGTGCAGCAGGGTGGCGCCCAGCTCGCCGGTGGCAGGGAAGGCGGCCGGGTCGGCGAGACCGACGGCGGTGGGCACCCGGCCGGGGCGCCAGGTGAAACTGCCGAACACGTGGTCCCACAGCGAGAGGTCGGAGGCGAAGTGCCCGGCCTCGCCGAGCTCGGTGCTGTGGTGCAGGCGGTGGAGTTCGGGGCCGGCGAGCAGGTGGCCGAGCGGGCCGAGGCGGACGTCGATGTTGGCGTGGACGAAATACCCCTGGGCGATGATGAATATTCCGACCACGAACACGGATTCCGCGGAGAATCCGATCAGCGCCAGCGAGAGCTGGACCACGGACTGCGCGACGAACACGTCGAGGAAATGGTTCACCCCGTTGTTCGCGACGTTCACCTTGTCCGGCACGTGGTGCACGCCGTGCAGCCGCCAGAGCCAGCGGTTGCGGTGGGACCACCGGTGGACCAGGTAGTCGCCGAGCGAGCCGACCAGCAGTGCCAGCGGGATCTCCGCCGCGAACGGGAGCGCCGGGCGGGCCGGCCCGAGCAGCTCCACCAGCGCGGTGACCAGCCCCTGGGCGAGCCCGCCGCCGACCATGCTCAGCGCGAAGTAGGCCGCGTACCAGCCGAGTTCACGCCGGCTCGGGTGCCAGTCGGCCCGGTACGGAATGACGCGTTCCAGCACCGCCAGGTACCCGATGACGCCGACCAGCACGAGCGGGGACACCCGGTCGGGTTCCCAGTGGAAGTGCAGCGTGGCGACGGCCGTGCACAGCACCCCCAGGAGCAGAAGCGGATGAGCGAGCCGGCGTGCGATGGCGGACAGCACGCGCCCCCTTGGTTCTTCGCGGACTAACGACTGGAATCGTCAGAGACTCTAGCGGGAGCCGCCAGCAGGGTCAGTCATTCGACGTGCTAACGCCATGAATGACCCGATCGGCGGAAGATCCGTGCACAGGGTTGACATCGCTCCGGCGTGAAGGGGGCGCATTCCCCGGCAGGCGACGGAGATTCCGGAGCGCGGCGCGGGTCAGGGGCGCCCGGAGGCGAGGGGGGTGAACGCCTCCAGCCGCCAGGCGGCGCCGGGGCGCTGCGCCGCCAGCCGGTCGCGCAGCCCCCGCAGCTCGTGGCCGACCAGGGCCGGGAGGGCCTCGATCGGGGCGGCCTCCAGCGCCGGACCGAGCAGCTCCACGGCCGTCTGCGGGTCGTGCGCGCAGGCGTGGCAGTCCGCCATCCGGACCGTGAACAGCAGGCGGCTGGACGGCAGCTGGTCCGGCCCGAGCAGGCCGAGCGCGGTCTCGGCGGCGGCCAGTGCGCGCCGGGCCAGCCGGGGATCGTCCACCACCGCGGCGAGGTCGCGCAGGGCGGCCGAGGCGGCGGCCTCCACCCGCAGCCGCATCGAGGCGATGGAGAGCCAGGGCGCGTCGTCCTCGTCCCGGTCGCCGATGTGGTCCAGGTGCAGCCGCGCACGGCCGATGGCCCGGACGGTGTCCCGGACCTCGCCCGCGAGGGCGTGCGCGCGGGCCTGGCCGATCTGGCCCATCGCCCCCGACCAGTGCCGGCCGGGGGCGGCCCGGCCGATCTCCCGGGCGTAGCCGAGGGCGCTGGCCGGATCGCCGTCGAGCCGGGCGAGGGTGCTCATGTCGCTGAGCGCGGCGACCTGGGTGGCCTGGTCCCCGGCGAGTTCGGCCCAGCCCAGTGCCCGGTCGAAGCAGGCCATCGCGGTCGCGTTGCGGCCGTCCTGCATCCGCAACGCGCCTGCGGCGTGGGCGTGTTCGGCGGCCAGCCGGGCCAGTGGGCCACGCTGCGCGGGAGGCGCCGCGGCGAGCCGGGCGAGCACCGCGTGCAGGGTGCGCTCGACGGCGGCCGCCAGGCCCGGCAGACCGCCGGCCTCCCCGGAGCGCAGGTGGGCGGCGAGCAGTCCGGTCAGGGCGTGCGCGGTGTCGGCGTCCAGCGACGGCGCGACGGTGGACGGGGCGGCACAGAACTCCGCGTGCAGGGCGGCGAGTTCGACGGGCTCGGGGACGGCACAGCCGTCCGCCCCGTGCAGCGGGCAGAGCAGGCCGTAGTCCGGCAGCCGCCGCGGCGGGCCGATCGGCGCCGGCCAGCGCGCCGGACCGGCGGGTCCGGTGCCGGCGGCGGGCAGCGGGGGGCGCAGCAGTCCGGGGGCGAGCGGCGCGGGCACGGCCAGTTCGGCGGTCTCGGCGCGCAGACAGGCTGCGCGCAGCTCACCGCCCGCGCCGAGGAGTTCGTCGATCCGGTCGGCGATCCGGGGGGTGACCCGGCGGGAGCCGTGCTCGATCTTGCTGACGGCGGTGTGGTCGTAGCCGATGTGGGCGCCGAGCTGGGCCTGGGTGAGGCCGGTCCGGCGCCGCCAGTGGCGCATCCGGGCCCCGAACTCGCGCCAGGCGCCCGGGTCCTGGACGGTGGCCGGGGAGGCGGCCGACGGGCTCGGGAGGGCCGGCGGCGGGGGTGCGGACGCCCGCGCCGCGGCCACGCGGTTCCGATGCACGGCTGCCTCCCCAGGTCGCGTCCCCCGGCCCTGCACTCGCCTTCCGACGAGGAGGACGGTACTCGATGGCACCCGTTCCGTACATGACGTGGTCTCAACCACTGGGGGAAAACCGCAGCTTGACGGAATTTGCCAACCCTATTCACCGCTTGCACCAGCCATTGACCCGAGCATGACGCCATGTGAGGGTTCCGGCACCCGAGCGCGGACGGCCCGCACGGCCGTCCCCCCAGAAACGGCCCTGCGGTGCGCCACCAGCCATTGCCGTCCGCGGTCGAGGACCCCCACATGCGAGGAGCCTCGATGCAACGCAGAGTTTCCACAGGACGGTTGCTGACCACGGCGACCACCCTGACCGTGCTGGCCGGAATGATCGCCGCCACGGCCGGGCCGGCCACCGCCGCGCCCACCCCCTCCCCCGCACCCCCGAGCGCCCTGGCCGCCGCCGTGAACGCCGCCGACGCGGCCGCCGCGGCCGGCCTGGACGCCCTCGCCAAGGGCCCGGACGAGACCTACGAGCGCCGCTCCGTCACCCCCTGGCTCGGCGGCCTGTACTCCGTCGCGTACGAGCGCAGCTACCGCGGTCTGCCCGTCGTCGGCGGCGACGCCGTGGTGCTCGCCGACGGCCAGGGCAAGGTCCGCGGCCTCCAGTCGGCGGCCTCCGGCCCGGTCGGCGGCTCGGTCACCCCGCAGGTCAGCGCGGCGAAGGCGGAGAAGACCGCCCGCACCAGGCTGGCCGCCGTGGACAAGGTCGACTCCCGCCGCCTGGTCGTCCGGGTCAAGGACGGCTCCGGCGGTCGGCTCGCCTGGGAGACCGTGCTGACCGGCCGCACCGAGAGTGCCCCGAGCCGGCTGCACGTCTTCGTCGACGCCGCGAGCGGTGAGGTGATCGACTCCTACGACGACGTCCGCGCCGGCACCGTGAACAGCAAGTGGAACGGCCCCTCCCCGGTCACCATCAGCACCACCGGCTCGGGCGGCTCCTACTCGCTGCGCGACCCGAACCGGCCCGGCCTGACCTGCTCCGACTACAGCACCGGCCAGGTCTTCAGCAAGTCCTCCGACTCCTGGGGCACCGGCAACCCCACCAGCAAGGAGACCGGCTGCGGCGACGCGATGTTCGCGGCCCAGAAGGAATGGGACATGCTCCGCGACTGGCTCGGTCGCAACGGACACGACGGCAACGGCGGCAGCTGGCCGGTCAAGGTCGGCCTGAACGACGTCAACGCCTACTGGGACGGCAGCTCCATATCGATCGGCCACAGCCAGGCCAACGAGTGGATCGCCGCCATCGACGTGGTCGGGCACGAGTTCGGCCACGGCATCGACCAGTACACCCCGGGCGGCGCCAACAACGAGAACGGCCTCGGCGAGGGCACCGGCGACATCTTCGGCGCGCTCACCGAGGCGTACGCCAACGAGCCCTCCCCGTACGACAACCCGGACTACACCGTCGGCGAGATGATCAACCTCGTCGGCAACGGGCCGATCCGGAACATGTACAACCCCTCGCTGGTGAGCAACAACCCCAACTGCTACTCCTCCTCCATCCCGAGCACCGAGGTGCACGCGGCGGCCGGCCCGCTCAACCACTGGTTCTACCTGCTCGCCGAGGGCTCCAACCCGGGCGGCGGCAAGCCCACCAGCCCCACCTGCAACAACTCCTCCGTCACCGGCGTCGGCATCAAGGACGCCGGCCGGATCTTCTACGGCGGCATGCTGCTCAAGACCAGCGGCATGACCTACAAGCGCTACCGCACCGCCACCCTGACCGCGGCCAAGAACCTGGACCCCTCCTGCACGACCTTCAACCGGGCCAAGGCCGCCTGGGACGCCGTCAGCGTCCCCGCCCAGAGCGGTGACCCGACCTGCACGCCGTCCGGCAACAACGACTTCTCGCTCGCGCTCGGCCCGGCCTCCGGCTCGGTCCAGCCCGGCTCGTCGGCCACCGCGACGATCAGCACCGCCGTCACCTCCGGCACCGCGCAGACCGTCAACCTGACCGCCTCGGGCGCCCCCGCCGGAGTCACCGCGACGGTCAACCCCTCGTCGGTGCAGGCCGGTTCCTCCGCCACGCTGACCCTCTCGGCCTCCTCCTCGGCGGCCCCGGGCACGTACGTGATCACCGTCACCGGGACCGCCGGCGCGGCCACCCACACCGCCCAGTACACCCTGACGGTCGGCGGCGGCACCCCCGGCGGGCCCGCACCCGACATCGACGTCGCCAAGGTGCAGGCCCACCTGACCCAGCTGAACACCGTCGCCAACCAGAACGGCGGCAACCGCCGGGCCGGCACCGCCGGGCACAGCCAGTCCCTGGCCTACATCAAGGGCAAGCTGCAGGCGGCCGGTTACACCGTCACCGAGCAGACCTGCACCTCCTGCACCTACCAGTCCAACAACCTGATCGCCGACTGGCCCGGAGGCCCGACCGACCAGGTCACCATGTTCGGCGCCCACCTGGACAGCGTCTCGGCCGGCCCCGGCATCAACGACAACGGCTCCGGCTCCGCCACCCTGCTGGAGAACGCCCTCGTCCTCGCCCAGCAGAACCCCGGCCTGACCCGGCACGTCCGGTTCGCCTGGTGGACGGGTGAGGAGCAGGGCCTGCAGGGCTCGCAGTCCTACGTCGGCCAGCTGAGCTCCACCCAGCGCTCCGCGATCAAGGCCTACTACAACTTCGACATGATCGGCTCGCCCAACGCCGGCTACTTCATCAACAACATCGGCTCCGCCGCGTCCGCCCCGATGAAGGCCTACTGGGACTCCCTCAACCTCCAGCCGGAGGAGAACGTCGAGGGCCAGGGCCGCTCGGACGACTACTCCTTCCAGCAGGCCGGCATCCCCACGTCGGGGTACGCCGCCGGCGCCAGCGACACCAAGAGCTCGGCCCAGGCGGCCAAGTGGGGCGGCACCGCGGGCCGTTCCTACGACTCCTGCTACCACCAGTCCTGCGACACCACGGGCAACGTCGACGCGACCGTCCTCAACCGCAGCGCCGACGGCGTCGCCTACACCATCTGGAAGACCTCCGTCGGCGGCACCACGCCGACCAACGACTTCTCCCTCGCGGTGAACCCGTCCGGCGCCACCGTCACCCCCGGCGGCAGCGCCACCGCGACCGTCTCCACCGCCACCACCGCCGGCTCGGCGCAGACGGTCAACCTGACCGCCGCGGGCGCCCCGGCGGGCGTCACGGTCTCCTTCAACCCGTCCTCCGTGCAGTCCGGCGGCTCCGCGACGCTCACCGTCTCCACCGCCTCCTCCACCGCGGCCGGCACCTACACCATCACCGTCACCGGCACCGGATCGGCCACCCACACCAGCACCTTCTCGCTGGTCGTCGGCACCGACCCGGGCAACCCGGGCGGCACCTGGAAGGCCGGCACCACCTACCAGGCGGGCGACGTCGTGACCTACAACGGGATCAGCTACCGCTGCATCCAGGGCCACACCGCCCAGGTCGGCTGGGAGCCGCCGATCGTCCCCGCCCTGTGGCAGCAGCTGTGACCCGCGCGGTCCGCAGCTGACGCCACCACCGACGCTGCGCCGCGGTCCGTCGAGGGGGACGGACCGCGGCGCAGCCGCATGCCCGGGTGGCGGAAGCGCACGCCCGGGCGCCCCCGGCGGGCCGGCCCGGCCGGCCGCGGCCTGGCATAGAGTCGGCACGGACGCCCCGTCAGCACGTCGGAGGAGAACACCCGTGACCACGGACCCGCGCCCCGTCCCGGAGCTGGCACCCGAGGCCGTCGAGGAGTGGCGCGCCGAGGAGGCCGAACTCGTCGACCTGCTCGCCCGCGCCCGGCACCGCGTCGGCGGCGTCGCCGCCTTCCGACTCGGACCGACACCGACCGTCCTGGTCACCGACCCGGCGGCCGTGCAGCACGTCCTCGGCCGCCACCCGGAGCGCTACGTCAAGCGCTCGCACCGCGCCCGGATGCTGGTCGGCGACGGCGTGCTCTCCGCCACCGGGGACGCCTGGAAGCGCCAACGACGGCTGCTGCAGTCCCAGTTCACCGGCACCGGGATACGCCGCTACGAGCGGCGGATCGCCGCCGCCGCCCGCCGCACGGCCGACCGCTGGGAGGGGTACCGCCGCAGCGGCGCGACCTTCGACCTCGCCGAGGAGATGCGCGGCTTCGCCCTGGACACCGTCTGGCGGGCCCTCACCGGGCTGCCGCTGGACGACCACACCGACCGCGAACTCCGCGCGGTGGAGCGGGTGGTGGCGGTGATGCCGACCCTGCCGAGCAACGCCGCCGACGCCCGCGACGCCGTCGCCGGGGAGCTCGCCCGGATCGACGCCGTCGCCCAGGCCGCCATCGACACCGCCCGCGCGGCCGTCGACACCGAGGAACCCGGCGTGCTGCGCGTCCTGCTCGACGCCGCCGACCGGCACCCCGAGTACACCGACCGGCTGATCCGCGACGAGCTGGTCACCCTGCTCGTCGCCGGCCACGAGACCACCGCCACCACCCTGACGTGGCTCTACCTCCTGCTCGACCGCAACCCCGCCGCCCACCGGGCCCACCGGGACGACCCGCAGGCCCTGGTCAGCGAGACCCTGCGGCTCTACCCCTCCGCCTGGCTGCTGCCGCGCCACGCGGTCGAGGACGACGTGCTCGCCGGGCACCGCATCGCCGCCGGCACCGACGTCCTGGTCTGCCCCTTCCTCACCCACCGCGACCCGGCCCTGTGGCCCGACCCGGAGCGCTTCGACCCGGCCCGCTTCACCGCGGCCGGCACCCGCCCCGGCCCGCTCGGCGCCTACCTCCCGTTCGGCCTCGGCGCCCGCGCCTGCCTGGGCACCCAGTTCGCCCTCCGCGAGACCACCGCCCTGCTGGAGCTGCTGCTCCCGCTCGGCCTGCCCACGTTCCACTCCATCCCCACCGGCGCCTCCTACAGCATCACCGTCCGCCCCGACGGCCCCACCCCCGCGGTGCTGCGGTAGCGCCCGGCGGCCCGCGCCCCGCCTCCGACGCCCGACACGCGCCCCCGACGGCGTGGCACCGCCCCTCGCCACGGGCCGCCCCCCGATACTCCGGGTGACCCGTACGAGAGGACACCGATGGAATTCCTGGTCGACATGGTGACCACCGTCCCCGAGGGCACCTCCGCGGAGGCGGTCGCCGACATCCGCACCCGCGAGGCCGAGCGGGCCCGCGAACTCGCCTCCCAGGGGAACCTGTTGCGGCTCTGGCGGCCCCCGCTGACCCCGGGCGAGTGGCGCACCTGGGGGCTGTTCTCCGCCCCGGACGCCGAACGGCTGGAGCAGCTCCTCGCCTCGATGCCGCTGCGGGTGTGGCGGCGGGACACCGTCACCCCGCTCACCCCGCACCCCAACGACCCCGGATCCGCAGGTGCCCGATGAACGACGAAGCCGTCCTGCACGAGGTCCTCGACCGCTGGAAGGGCGCCGTCGACGCCCACGATCCCGACCGGGCCGCCGCCTGCTTCACCGAGGACGCGATCTTCCAGGGCCTGCACCCCTACTCCGTCGGACGGGCGGGCGTCGCCGGGTACTACGCCTCCCAGCCGCTCGGCATGACCGCCGCCTACCGCGTCCAGGAGACCCGCCGCCTCGCCGACGACCTCCTCCTCGGCTACCTCGCCGTCGACTTCTCCTTCACCGACCGCCCCACCCTGACCGTCAACCTCGGCGTCCTGCTCCGGCGGACCGCCGACGGCTGGTCCATCGCCCACTACCAGGTCTCGCTGCTCCCCTGACCACCCGCCGTCACAGAACTCCCGACCGGCCCCCGTCACAATCCCCCGCCGTGATCCGTCGGACCTCCGGAAGCACCGACCGCCCCGAGAGGAACCGCCGTGGAAACCCGATCGATCACCACCGAGATCCCGCTCCGCCCCCGCATGACCCAGGACCCGGTCGAGCTCGTCCCCGAGCTCGCCGAGGTCTCGGCCGCGCTGTTCAAGGCCACCGGCAACCGCACCGTACCCCGCACCACCATCAGCCTCGTCCAGCTGCGGGCCGGCCAGCTCGCCGGAAGCACCTACCTGACCGTGCTGCACACCGGCTTCCTCCGCAAGGCCGGCGAGTCCGAGGAACGCATCACCTCGGTCTCCTCCTGGCAGGACTCGCCGTACTTCAGCGCCCCCGAGCGCGCCGCCCTCGCCCTCGTCGAGGCCGTCCTGCAGCCCAACCCCCACGGCGAGCGCGTCACCGACGCGCTCTACGCCGAGGTCGCCGCGCACTACGACGAGCGGGCGCTCACCACGCTGACCGCGGCCATCGGCCAGGTCAACTTCTTCACCGCCATCGCCCTGATCGCCAAGCCCGTCCCCGGCCGCTCCTTCACCGATCCCTGGGCCTGACGCCCGGGCGGGCCGGGGTGGGGCGGGGCCCGGTGGACCGTACCGGTCACCGTCCTCAGCCGTTCGGGGGACAGCTCGGCACCCGCCGTGCGCCGCCCGCCCCACCCGGGCATCCGTGACCCCGCCCGGCCCTGCGAACACCCGGAGGGCGGCAGCGAGGAGACACCATGGACGACGAGCAGGTCGTGCCCGCCCAGGACGCCGCATTCATCTCACTGAGGGAGTACGCCACACCCGAAGCCGCCCCCGCCCTGCACCGACTGCTCGCCGGGATCGACGCCTCCGACCACCCGCTGGCGCTCCCGCTGTCCTTCTCCGGAGTGAAGGTGCTCGGCGACGTCGTCACCGGCGACGCCACCGTCAACCTCTCCCTCGGAGAGGAGCCCACCGGATCGTTCTGGGTGCTGTTCTTCACCCCCCAGGACGACACCGGAATCCCCCTGCCCCCTCCCCACGGCGACCGCACCGGCGGCACCGCCATCCTCTTCCCCGGCGCCACCAGCGTCCTCTCCCCCGCCGCGCCGGCCGCCGACCGCCGCCGCGGCTACTGCGTCGAGGCCCCCCAGGTCATCACCTCACCGGCCGGCGTGCTCGTCGCCGGCCGGTGCGACCTCTTCGGCGACCACACCCTGCTGGGCGGGCTCGGCTTCCAGGTCACCCTGGGGCTGCTGCCGTAGTACGGCCCGGGCCCGGGTGCCGGTGGCGCACCCGGGCCCGGACCGCAAGGGGCCCGCCGCACCGCGGCCGACGCGCGGCGGGCCCCGGCCCTCAGTAGTCCACCAGGTCGAACACGGTGGCCGCCCGGAACGCCTCCTCCATCTCCGGACCGGGCCGCTCGAACCCCGCGAGGCCTACCGGCCCTCCCTCCTCCGCGGGCTCGGCGTCCCCGCCGAAGACGTCACCGGTCAGTTCCAGGATCGCCTGGTTGGCCGCCACGTGGTCGCGCAGCCGCCGCTCGTAGGCCGGGAACGCGGACAGGTGGTCGCCGTCCGCCGCGGACAGCTCCCCGGCCAGGACGTAGGCGGCCGTCAGCGCCACGCTGGTGCCCTGACCGGTCAACGGCGAGCAGCAGAAGCCCGCGTCACCGACCAGCGCCACCCGCTCCTTCCACCAGCGCTCCATCCGGACCTGGGCGACGACGTCGTAGTGGAAGGCCTCCGACTCCCACATCTCCCGGAGGAACCGCGGCACCTCCCAGCCCAGGTGGGCGCAGCGCTCGGCGACCAGCCGGCGCTGGTCGCCGCGGTCGCGGGGCAGCATCCGGTCGAGCGGCTCGTCGCTGCGGAAGCCGACGAAGACCCGCAGCTCGGTGTTCTCCCGGGCCGTCATCACCAGGCAGTTCCACCCGGTGTCGCCCCCGTTCTGGTGGAGCACCTCCCAACGGTCGAGGCCGAGGTGGTTGGGGACGCTCCAGCCCGCGATGAAGGTGTCGAGGGGGTGGAGGAAGTCGCCCTCCGGGCCGAAGACCAGACGGCGGGTGTTCGAGTGCAGGCCGTCGGCGCCCACCACCAGGTCGAAGGCCTCCTCGGCGCCGCCGCGGAACCGGACCTGCACGCCGTCCCGGTGCTGCACCAGGGTCTCGATCGAGTCGCCGAACCGGTACTCGACGCCCGGGCCGGTGGCGCCCGCGATCAGGCCCGCGAGCTCGTCGCGCAGGATCTCCACGTCGGGCCCGCCGACCGGGCCGCCGCTGGCCGTCCACTCCGTGGTGCGGCCCAGCTCGCGGCCCTCGCCGTCGACCAGGGACATCCCGCGCAGGCCGGTCCGGCGCGCCCGGACCTCCTCCAGCAGGCCCATCCGTTCGACGACCTCCAGCGCGTTGCCGCGGATGTCCACGGCCTGGCCGCCGCCGCGCAACGACGGCGCGCGCTCGACGACGGTGACGCGGAAGCCGTAGCGCTCCAGCCAGTAGGCCAGCGCGGTGCCGGCGATCCCGGCGCCGGAGACCAGGACCGAGGTCGTCCGGGCGCCGCGCGGCGGAGTGGTCCCGTCGGGCAGGGCGGTGACGTCAGGCGGGGTGGTTCCGTCGGGCGGGGTGGTGTTCGACATGCTGGGTCTCCCGTGGGTCGGTGCTGCATCCGTCGACCACCCTCGCCCTGCCCGCTCACAGCACACGAACAAACCGCTGACACCACCGGCAGCCCGCTGACAGCATCCTGACGTTACGTCATGTCGCGCCTGGCGCGGCACCGTCGAGCGCTCGGCCGGACCCCTCGATCGGCGCACCACCGCCCCGGGGACGTCCCTCCTTCGGCCGGGACGGCCGGGGGACGCGCTGCTCAGGCGCGTGGGACGGAATCCCGCCGTCCCGGGACGCAGCCGGTGGATGGCGATCTTTCCGACCCCTGCCACAGGCTGGGCGTCGCCGACGGGGCGTCACACCCGTCGGTGCAAGGCACCTTCACTGAACGGCACCTTCACTCGATCACGGGGAGCCACCACATGTTCAAGAAGACCGTCGCCTCACTAGCCGTCGCCGCGAGCCTCGCCCTCGGCGCGGGCGTCGCCCTCGCCCCCGCGGCCCAGGCGGCCCCGTCGGGCTGCAACTCCGGCGGCCTGTGCGTCTACTGGAACTCCAACTACGGCGGCGCGGTCCAGACCGTCTACCAGGACAACAACGACCTGAGCCAGTACAACAACTTCGCACACAGCTACGGGGGTTCGGCGTACAACAACGGCAACAGCTGCAGCGTCGTCGTCTACGCCCAGAAGAACGCCCAGGGCCAGGGCTGGATCCTCTACCGCGGCCAGGGCTGGACCTTCATCGGGGACAACCTGCCGAGCATCCTCTCCAACCGCTGGTGCACGGTCTGACCCGGTCGTGAACACCAGGATCGCTCTCGCCCTCGCGGCGTCGCTCCTGGGCCTCGGTGCCGCCGGATGCTCCTCGTCCGGCGGCACCACCACGCCCGGGGCCCAACCACGTCCCTTCGACGGCGTCACCCACTACGACGAGCAGCAGCGCCTCGCCCTGCACGGCGCCGAGGAGAGCCTCGTCGCCTCCTGCATGCGCGGGCGCGGCTTCGACTACCGCCCCGCGGGCCTCACCACCGGGGACCACCGGGTCGACGCCAACCCGTACGGCCTCCTCACCGGCGCCCAGGCCGCCGCCGACGGCTTCGGCGTCATCAGCACGGCGCTGGACCTGAAGCCGGCCGCCGACCCCAACCAGGCGCACGCCGGGGAGGAGCCCTGGCAGGCCGCACTGCTGGGGACGGAGGCGCACCGGGTCACCGTCGACCTGCCCGACCGGCAGCAGTTCTTCTACAACGACGACTCCTGCCTCGCCTCGGCCCGCGACTCCCTCTACGGCCCGGACTACTTCCGCCTGTTCAACACCTTCCAGGTGCTCGGCGGCAAGGTCGTCGCCGGCGTCCGGGCCGACGGCCGGTTCACCGCCGCCGAGGCGCGCTGGCGCGACTGCATGAGCGCCGCCCACCGGCCGGCCACCCACCTGGGCGACCCGGTGGCCGCGATCGACCAGCAGGTCGAACAGGACGGCACCGACCCGGCGAAGACCCGCGAACTGATCGGCGGCGAACTCGCCCTCGCCGGGGCGAGTGCCCGCTGCCAGCAGCAGGCCGGCCTCGCGGACGCCGTCGCCCGGGCCCAGGCCGACGTCGAGCGGACCGTCCTCGGCGCGGACCAGTCGCTGCTCGACCAGCTGCGCACCCTGCGCGGGCGGGCCCTCGCCCGGGCGAGCCACCCGACGTCCTGACCCGCGAGCCCCCGCACCGGTCTGCCGCCCCCACGCGGCGGTCCGGTGCGGGGGCGTTCTCAGTGGCGGTGGTGGTTGTCGGGCTGGTCCGGGTCGCCGGGGTGTTCGAGGCCCTCGACGAGGGTGAGGCGGCGGGCGCGCTGGTGGTCGAGCCAGCGGACGAAGGCTGCGCGGCGGGCGGCGTCCCGCAGGGCGGGGGCGGGGTCGGGCGGCCGGGGAGGGGCGGAGGTGGCGAGCAGGGCGGCGGTCCACGGGCCCGCGGTGACCCACCGGCCCGCCGGGGCCGCGCGGAGGGCGTCGGCGAGGGCCAGCGGGAGGGTGTCGGGGTCGGCCTCGATCTCGCCGTCGGGGAGGGCGAGGCGCCAGGTCCGGGCGGGTGGGCGGGCGGTGAGTTCGCGGTAGCGGGCGACGTCCGCGGGCGCGGCCTCGACCTCGGCGGTCACGGCGTCGTGGACGGCGCGGACGGCCGCGCTGCCCTCGTAGGCGGCCGCCGTGATGGAGCCGAGCTCGACGGCGGCCCGCTGGTCGAGCCGGGCGGGGCCGGAGGCGTCGACCGGCAGCCCGCGCTCGGCGGCGACGGCCTCGCAGAGCGCCTCGGTCAGCAGCACCTGGGCGACCCACCGGGTGAGCTGCCGGTCCTCCGGGCTCCCCGGCTGCGGCAGGGCGGTGGCGCGCGGTCCGGCCCGCAGGGCGGCCAGCCGCCGGTCGAGCGCGGTGCGCGGCAGGGGGCGGCCGTCGAGCAGGCCGAGGGCCCGGTCGGCCGCTCGGCCGGTCATGCCCGCACCTCCAGGGCGACGGTCGGGGCGTACTGGCAGCGGCCGAACCACATCACCTTGGCCAGGGCCCAGGAGGAGCCGGGGGCGAGCGATTCGGGGGCGGAGATCGTGTAGTCCACGGTGACGGAGGAGCCGGCCGGGACGGTGAAGCCGCGCACCGGCTCGGCGATCGCCTCCCACGTGCCCCACGGCGAGACGAGCTGGAGCTCGCCGCGGATCTCTCCGCACGTCCGGTTGGTGAGTGTGACGCCGAGCGTGGCGCGGCCGCCGGGGGCGACCCGTACCGTCCGGTTCGGGGCGTCGACGTCCAGGCCGGTGTCCCGGCCGGTGAGGGCCTTGGTGCCCTGGGCGGCCGTCCAGTCCTCGGGTGATTCCCCGGCCGCGGGGAGCAGGGCGGGGAGCTCGCCGACGGCGATCGTCACCACGTCCTCGATCTGCTGCCCGTCGTGGTCGATCCGGACGGCCGCGAAGTGCAGTCCGGGCCGGGCGCCGGCCGGCGGGGTCAGGGTGACCGGGAAGCGCAGGTGCCCTCCGGGCTCCAGCCGGTAGGGGCGGCTGCCGGGGGCGGCGGTCCAGCCCTCGGGCGGCAGCACCACGGCCGTGCCCTCGACGGCGGTGTCGCGCAGCTGCGAGGCGAGGGCGACGGAGAGGGTGACGGGCTCCCCGGCCGTCCGCAGCAGGCCGGGCGAGGCGCCGACGGAGACGGGCAGGTAGCCGAGGGGTGCGGGGCCGCGGTTGTGCAGCCAGTAGCGGGCGTGCACGGGCTGGGCGGCTTCGGCGGCCGGGCCGAGCAGCGGGCCGTCCGGCGGCGCCGCGACGCCGGGGGTGGCCAGCAGGGTGGCGATCCGGGAGCCGGTGAGGTGCACGGTCCCGGTGGCTGCGCCAGCTTCGCCGGTGGCCCGTTCGAGCAGGTCGGCGTGGTGCAGCGGGCCGAGGCCGAGCGCGCCGGTGAGCCGTGCGGTCCGGCCGAGGCCGGTCGATTCGAGCAGCCGGAGGGCGAGTTCGGGCCCGGTGGGTGCGGCCGAGCCGTGGGCGACCGGGTTCCCGGCGGGTTTGAGGGTGCCGAGCAGGACCTCCCGCTGCGGCTCGACCCGCAGCCAGGACAGCGTGGCGGGGAGCGGGCCGTCGTGGGCGGGGGCGAGCCGGGCGTGCAGGGGGTGGTTGAACTCCTGGCCCTGGGCGGGCAGCGCCTGGTCCCTCCAGTCGCCCGCGCCGCCGACCAGTGCGTAGTGGAACTCGTGCGTCCAGTGCTGGAGTTGGAAGGAGGCGCCGTCGGGCAGGGTGCGCCGGGGCGGGTCGATCCAGACGCCGGAGGGCCAGCCGGTGCAGGAGCGCATCAGGGAGAGGTGGAGGGCTCCGGTGGGGTCGACGGCGAATCCGGGGAGTCCGAAGCTCAGCAGGGCGACGGTGTGGTCGACGAGGCGGTCCGCGACCGGGACGGGGCAGACGGCGGTGATCCGGGCGTCGGCGAGGTCGGCGACGAGGGTGTCCGGGTCGGCGACCACGAGGGCGGGCAGCGCCCGCAGGTCGCGCAGGTCGGCGTCGGGCCGCCAGACGTCGGCGAGCGGGGTGAGGGCGGGGATCCAGACGGCACCGTGGGCCTTGAGCACCGTCGCGTACTCCTCGCCGGCGCGTTCGATCAGCTCCCGGGCCGCGGCGTTGCGCTCCGGACCGCCGAGGACGATCCGTACGTCGGGCAGGTTGGAGTCGACCTCGAGCCAGCCGTAGCGCGCCCAGTCGGCGCCGGAGGTGGTGGCGGTGACGCCGGCCCGGGCGAGGGCGACGACCAGGGGCCGGGCGTCGGCGGCGTCGTCCAGGGCGGGGACGACGACCTCGGCGACGCCGAGGGCCCGGGTGCCGGTCGGGGTGCCCGCCGGGTCGGTCAGTTCGGCCCGTGCGGTGGCGCCGAGCCCGAACCAGGTGTTCGCCGGGTTGTCGAGGGTCCAGGGCGCCTCCGCCGAATCGACGTCCGGCAGGGCGAAGCCGCGGCCGATGACCGCACCGGCGACCTCGCTGACCGGGAGCGCGCCGGGCAGGTCGACGGGGAAGCGCAGCCGCAGCAGGCGGTCGGCTCCGGAGTGGTCGACGACCCGGGTGCGGCAGTCGACCCGGTCGAGGCCGTGCCAGAGCGTCACGGTCTGCTCGTAGCGGATCCCGTCGACCGACCCGCCGATCAGCAGCCGTTCGCCGAGCGGGCCGGTCTCCCGGCGGACCGTCGCCGCGGCGTCGCCGGAGCCGAGCACCGGGCCGCTGGGCACCAGGTGCCAGGGGCCCTCGCCGAAGTCGGGGTGCTGCGGGTACTCCTGGTACACGCGCAGCTCGTTGCCGATCCGGCCGTCCCGGACCAGTTCGCGGTCGTGGGCGAGGTCCTGGACGGAGCTGAGCCCGCCGCCGCGGGCGGGTTCGGCGGTGACCCGGTACCGGCCGTTGGCGATGGTGCTGCCGGGGGCGGCCGTCCAGGCCGGGGGCGGCGTGCCGTCCACCAGCCGCCAGGTGCGCCAGCCGAGGGCGGGGACGTCGGTGGCGAGGAAGTGCAGGGTGCCGTGGTCGACGGCGCTGGGCACGGGTTCGCCGCGGTCGTCGAGCACCCGGACCGACCGCCCGTCCGGGGGCAGCGGGACGGCCACCAGGTCGGTGCGGTCGAAGGAGAGGGTGTTGGTCACCACGACGGCCCGGCCGGCTCCGATGGTGCGGATCCGCGAGGCGAGCGCGTCCAGGGCCGTGTCGCGCACGGCGGTGGCGAGGTCGTGCGCCTCGCGCCAGCCGCCGAGCAGGTCGAGGTAGACCTGGTCGGACTCGGAGCCGGTGATGGCGTCGTGGTGGGCGCCGTAGGCGAGGTGGCGCCAGACCTTGTCGAGCGCGGCGGACGGGTAGCGGCCGAGTCCGTGGACGGCGGCGAGGGTGGCGAGCTTCTCGGCGTCGACCGCCGCGACCTCACCGGCCCGCTGGGCCTGTTTGGTGTCGATGTACGAGACGTCCTTGCCGGTGTAGACCGGGTTCATGTCGCGGGTCTGCGGGCTGGGCCGGCGGCCGGTGGCGGCGAGTTCGGCCCGGACGGCGTCGAGGAAGTCGCGGGGGACGGCGCAGACGAAGCGCGGCCAGAGGTACTTGGCGGCCCAGGAGCGGTGGATCGCGGTGACCCACTTGTTGGGCGGGGTGTAGTCGGTGCCGACGGGCAGCAGCAGGTTCTTCGTCGCCCCGACGGGCTTGAGCTTGCGGTACAGCTCGTAGACGGCCTGTTCGGCGGTGGCGAGGTCGGGTGCGGAGTCCATCCACCAGCCGGCCGAGTAGTGGTGCGGCATGTAGTGGGTGAGCACGCCCTCCCCGGAGGGCGCGATCCACTCGAACTCGCTCGGGAACTGCATCACCCGGGCGTCGTCCTTGGCCTCGCGGAAGTTCTTCTGGATCGGTCCCCACTGGTGGAAGGGGCCGCGGGCCCAGGCGCTGCCGGTGAGGCCGGCCGCGGCGAGGTGGCCGGGGAACTGCGGGTCGTGCCCGAACACGTCGAGCTGCCAGGCGGTTCGCGGGTCGCCGCCGAGCACGTCGCGCTGGTAGCCGATGCCGTGGACGATGTTGCGGATGGTGGTCTCGGCGCCGGTCAGGTTGGTGTTGGGCTCGTTGTAGGTGCCGCCGACGAGTTCCACCTGGCCGCGTTCCAGCAGCCGCCGCAGGGTCTCGCGGCGCTCCGGGTGCTGGTCGAAGTACGGTTTCAGGTAGTCGACTTCGGCGAGGACGAACTTGTAGACCGGGTCCCGCAGGGCGAGGTCGAGGTGGGCGTCGACGAGGGCGAAGCCGTTGCGCTCCCAGAGCGGCCGGGTGGTGGCGTCGGCGGAGAGCAGCTCCCAGGGGGAGGTGTAGGCGGCCTGGGTGTTCCACCAGACCGGGTCGTAGTGGAAGTGCGAGACCAGGAACATCGTCCAGCCGGGCTCGGCGACCTCGACGACGCCCTGCGCGGACGCCTCCTCGGCGGCGACCCGCCCGGACGCGTCCCCGGCGCCCCGCGCGGCCGGGTGCCCGGCCGTCACGGTGACGGCACGGTGCTCGCCGGGGCGGGCACCGGTGATCTCCAGGGGGACGTCGACCGTCCCCGTGCCGGTCGCCGCGCCGCGCACGCCCGGGCCGCCGACGGTGATCCGGGCGGGCTCCGGGCCTTCGAGCGTGACCCGCAGCACTTGGCGCGGGGCGTCCTCCGGCCCGACGAACAGGTCCGTACTCTCGACGGCGGTGATGGTGACCGGCACGGGGTGGTCCTTTCCGACGGAGGGGCTGGGGGCTGTCCGGTGGACTCCCTAGACTCCCCAGGCCTCGAACTCGTAGATGCGGGCGGCCGGGTCGGTGGTCTGGGTGGGTTTGGTGACGACCAGCCGGACGTAGCGGGCGGCGGTGGCCACGGGGTGGGTGGTGGTGGCGGCGGTGTTGCCGGTGACGGTGGCGACGGTCGTCCAGGGGTCGGTGCTGGTCGAGCGGACCTGGATCGAGAAGTCGCGCGTGTTGTAGGACGCGCTCTCGCCGCCCGCCGACGCGTGCTTGACCACGAAACTGGACAGCTGCTTCGCCGAGCCGAGGTCCACCTCCAACCACTTTCCGCTGGTCAGTGTGCACCACTTGTCGCCGTTGCCGCCGGTGACACTGCCGTTGACGGCCTTGGCCGGGCCCTCCGCGGCGTTGCACTGGCCGGAGGCGGTGGCGGGGCGGTTCAGCGCGAGGTTGCTGCCGGTGGAGGGGGTGCCGTTCCAGCCGACCGTGGTGGAGGCGGCCGTGGAGCGGCCGTAGGTGGTGGAGACGGCCTCGACGTCCAGCGTGGTGGTGTCCTCGGTGCCGGCCCGGTCGAGCCTGCCGACGAAGTAGGCGTCGTTGGGCGTCGCGCCGAGGAAGGTCCGGCTGCCGTCGGCGTTGCGGCGGTACACCTCGTAGTGGTGGACGTTGCCGCCCGGGGCGGCCGTCCAGGAGAGCCGCAGGGACTGGCTGCTGCCGGCGGTCACGTCGCTCGCGCCGAGGACGGTCAGGCCGGTGGGTGCGGCGGGGGCGGTGGCGGCGCCGTCGTGCACGGCGAGCTGGCCGATCCGCACGTCGTACGCCGGGTCGGCGCCCTCGGCCCGGAGCCCGATCTGGGCGATCGTGCGGCCGGCGTACGGGGAGAGGTCGAGGCTGTGCTTCTCCCATCCCGTACCGGAGTTCGCGCCGAGGTCGAGGGTGGTGAAGGTGCTCGGCGCGTCGGTGAAGGAGACCGCGGCCTTGAGCTTGGTCGGCCCGGCGGCCGGGGTCCTGACCACCACGTCCAGCCGGGTGTCCGCCGCGACGGGCAGCCGGGTCTCGTACAGCCGTACGGTGTTGGCGGCGTCCAGGGTGCCGGTGAGGCGCAGCGAGGAGCCGCCCTGGTAGGCGTCGGTGAAGTCGACGGAGGGGGTGAGCCGGCTGCCGGCCGAGTCGACCGTCCAGCGGTAGGTGGGCGGGACGTCCTGGAGGGACAGGTTGTTCCAGCCGCCGGTGGCCACCCGGGTGCCGGCCGCGTTGTAGAAGTCGCCCTGCCCGGTGTTGAAGTTGGTGACGAAGGGCTTGCTCGTGACGGGCGAGGACTCGGCGACGTAGCCGGCCAGGCCGGGCCAGGCCGCGGCGGGGTCGGCGCGGGACGGGTCGCCGTTCGGGCCGACCCAGTAGCGGGCGTCCTTGGCGTAGAAGTCGGCGCGGTCGGTGGCGGACTTCCAGGTCCACTCGGGCCGGTAGAGGCCGAGCGAGGTGGTGTGCGGCTGCCCGGCGGGGAAGAGGGTGTTCCAGTCGACGCCGGTGTTGTAGCCGTTGGCCTCGGTGTCGATGCCGGAGTAGAGGTCGTACTCGCTGCGGCCGAGTTGCCGGGCCAGCGCGCGCGAGGAGTCCAGGCCGGACCGGCTCCAGTCGAAGTTCAGGAACATCGAGTCCGCGGTGCGTTTCGAACCGTCCTGGAGGAAGGGCGAGTTGGCGGAGGTGAGGGCGTTCTGCCAGTTGACCGCGCCGGAGGTGGTCATGGCGTCGTACCACATGAACTCGGTGCCGCTCCGGGCCTTGGTGTACTGCATGAGGTTGCGCACTTCGGTGGCGAGTGAGGAGTCGCCGCCGCCGGTCTCCTGGTTGATGAACCAGCCGTCGAAGCCGTAGTACTGGGCGGCCTGGGCGAGCTTGTCGGCGACGGGGTAGCGGCTGCCGGACTTCTGGACGAAGTCGCGCACCCACTGGGTCTGGCCGCCGTAGGCGGCGGGCGGGAAGAACACGGTGCCGTAGACCTTGACGCCGTTGCGGTGGGCGGCGTCGATGACGGTCGGGTTGGGGGCGAGGATCAGGCCCTCGCCGGCCGAGCCGCCCCAGAACACCAGTTTGTCGACGTACTGCCAGTAGCCGAAGGCGTAGTAGTTGGGGTCGGCGGAGCCCTGCGAGGGGTTGTTGGAGGTGGGGCCGAAGGAGACCAGCGAGGCGATCCTGCCCTCGCCGGCCCGGGCGTTGGGGTTGGCCCTGAGCGCCGGGTCGCTGGTGCGCGGCTGGAGCGGGACGCGGGAGCGGTTGAACCGGGCGTCCGGGTCGGTGGCCGGGTCCCAGGTGAGGATGGTGTCGGGGTACCAGTACGAGGCGTAGGGCTGGTTGCCCGCGGCGGCGGCCGCCGGCCCGGGCGCGGCGACCGCTGCCGGGTCGGCCCGGGCCGCGGGGGTGGCGGTCAGGGCGGCCGTCGCGAGGGCGGCGCTGAGCAGCAGGGGGAGGCGTCGTGACATGCGGTGGCTCCGATCGGGCGGAGGGGGGTGGGGGCGGGCCCGCCGTGGTGTGCGGGGCCCGGCTGCATGTGGGCGTGCCGGTGCTGGGAGCTGGTCGGTGCCGGTCCGGGCGGCACCGGGGCGCGTGGCGCCGGAGTACGGGGCACCGGAGTGCGTGGCGCCGACGGGCGTGGTGCCGGAGTACGGGGCGCCGTTGCGCGCGTGGTGCGGGAGGTACCGGGGTGGCGGCACGGGTGGGGGTCCTCGCCGCTGCGGTGGTTCCCCGGGCGTACGGGGCGCAGCGGGAGCCGGACGGAGTGCGGCGGAGCGCGCCGAGCGGCTCCCGCTCGGCGCTGCGAGGCTAAACCGGTTCAGAACCGCTGTCAACGACTCGCGCAGGAACCACCCCGGGGAGCGAACCGGCCCCGGAACGGGCCGCCGCCCCGGCGGCCGGCCCGGCCGTGGAGGGGGTCGCCGGAGCGGCGGGGGCACCGCCGGGGGCGCCCGGCGGCGAGGTGGACTCCCGGACGGTCAGCCGCGGCGTGGGCATCTGCAGGTCCCGGCCTGGCCCGGCCCCGTCGAGGGCCTCCAGCAGGCTGCGGGCCACCTGCTCGCCGAGCGCGAAGGTGTCCCGGCTGAGCGCGGTCAGCGGCGGGTGGACGATCCGGGCGAGCACCGAGTCGTCGAAGGACACGATGGACAGCTCGCCGGGCACCGCGACGCCCATCTCCCCCGCCACGCCGAGCCCGGCGACGGCCATCACGTCGCTGTCGTAGACGATCGCGGTGGGCCGCCGGGCGCGGGAGAGCAGCGTGCGGGTGGCGGCCGCACCCTCGGCGTCGCTGAAGTCGGTGGGCACCGAGACGGCTTCCTCCAGGCCGAGCCGGCGGGAGGCGTCGCGCAGCGCGCGGATCCGGCGCTGGGTGTGCTGGAAGTGCGGCAGCCCGGCCAGGTGGGCGATCCGGCGGTGCCCGACGGCGGCCAGGTAGTCGACGATCGAGAGCATCGCCTCCCGGTCGTCGGCCCAGATCCGGAGCTGGTTGCCGCCCTTGCCGGGGCCGCCGAGGACGACGGCGGGCAGCCCCAGTTCGTCCAGCACGGGCAGTCGCGGGTCCCTGACCTGCAGGTCGACCACGATGAAGCCGTCGACCCGGTGCTCGGAGGCCCAGCGGCGGTAGACCCCGATCTCGGCGGCGGTGTCCTCGACCACCATCAGGTGCAGCGCGACCGAGCTGGCCGAGAGCACCGCCTGGAGTCCGGAGAGCAGCTGGCTGAAGAACGGCTCGACGCCGATGGTGCGGGCCGGGCGGGCGATCACCAGGCCGACGGCGTCGGACCGGGCGCCGCCGAGGGCCCGGGCGGCGCTGTGCGGGCGCCAGTTCATCTCCTCCGCGACCCGCAGGATCCGGGCCCTGGTCGCCTCGCTGACGCCCGGGCGGCCGTTGAGCGCGAAGGACACCGCGCCCTTGGAGACACCGGCCTGGCGGGCGATGTCGGCGATCGTCGGTCTGCCCAAGGGACCCGACTCCTCTCTTGACATCCAAGTTTAGGCGGGAGCATAGTCCCTGCCATAGCTAGACCGGTTTAGTTGGTTGGACAGTACGTGAGTCAGGTGCCGGAATCCGGCACGACCCCCGAGCTCGGCACGATCCCCCACCCACCCCCCCCAGGACCGGGAGACCCTCATGCGAAGAATCTGGGCGGCACTGACGACGACGGCCCTCACCGCGGCGGCGCTCACCGGCTGCGGACTCGGCTCCGGCGACACCAAGAACGGCGACAGCGTGGCGAGTGCGGCCGCCACCGGCGAGGTCAAGGGCAAGGTCTCGCTGCAGACCTGGGCGCTCAAGCCGAAGTTCACCGACTACGTGCAGGGCGTGATCGACGGTTTCAAGAAGAAGTACCCCGGCGTCGAGGTCGAGTGGCTCGACCAGCCCGGGGAGGGCTACTCCGACAAGGTGCTCAGCCAGGCCGCCGCCGGCACCCTGCCCGACGTGGTCAACCTCCCGCCGGACTTCGCCCTCCCGCTGAGCAGGAAGGACCTCCTGCTGGACGTCGCCAAGGCCGACCCGAAGCTCGCCGACGAGTACGTCGCCGGCGGTGTGGACGCCTACCGCTTCGCCGGCCGGCAGGGCGTCTTCGGCTACCCCTGGTACCTCAACACCGATGTGAACTACTGGAGTTCCGAACTCCTCACGAAGAACGGACTGGACCCGAAGAAGCCCCCGACCAGCCTGGACGAGCTCATCGCCCAGGCCCGGGTGATGAAGGAGAAGTCCGGCGGCCAGACCTACCTGATGAGCCGCAAGCCGGGCCTCGGGGACCTCTACAACGCCGGCGTGAAGATCATGTCCGACGACGGCACGGCCTTCACCTTCAACACCCCCGAGGCCGCCGCGCTGCTCGACAAGTACCGGGACGCCTTCAAGGAGGGCCTGCTGCCCAAGGACGTCCTGACCAACACCTACGCCGGGAACACCAAGCTGTTCAACGCGGGCACCGTGGCCTGGACGACCGCGGGCGCCAACTACATCACCAGCCTCGCCACCGACAACCCGACCCTCGCCCCGAAGGTCGTCTCCTCACCCGCGTTCGCCACCCCGCCGCTGTACGTCCAGGGCCTGTCCATCCCCAAGAACACCAGGAACCCGGCCGCCGCGGTCGCCCTCGCCCGCTGGGTCACCAACGCCGAGAACCAGGCCGCCTTCGCCCACCTGACCAGCATCTTCCCGTCCACCAAGGCCTCCGCGAACGACCCGTTCTTCAGCAAGGGCGACGGCACCAACGCGGGCGACGCCAAGGTGGTCGCCTTCACCTCGCTGGCCAAGGCCAAGCTGATCCAGCCCGTCCAGGTCGACGACGCGATGAGCACCGTCATCAACCAGCAGATCGCCCTCGCCATCAGCGGCGACGCGAGCTCCAAGCAGGCGCTGGACACCGCCGTGGAGCAGTGCGACAAGCTGCTCAAGGGCTGACCCCGGCACGCTCCGTCCGACCACCGGCGACGCGGCGGGCCCCCACCCGCCGCTCCCGGGCACGACCCGCACCACCCCAGGCCCCAGGAAGGCAGGCGCATGACCCACCGGCGTTGGTTCACCCCCTGGCTGCTCGCCGGGCCCGCGATCGTCTGGCTGGCCGTCTTCAACCTCTGGCCGGCCGTCAACACGGTGATCCTGTCCTTCACCAACGCCAAGCCCCTGGGCGGCGGCCGCTTCACCGGCCTGGAGAACTACGGCCGCCTGCTGGACGACGCGCAGCTCGCCGACGCCCTGCTCAACAGCATCGTCTTCATGCTGGTCTGCCTGCCCCTGCTGACCGTCCTGCCGCTGCTGCTCGCCCTGCTCGTCCAGCGGAGGATCCCCGGCATCACCTTCTTCCGCACCGCCTTCTACACCCCGGTGATCGCCTCGGCCGTCGTGGTGGCGCTGATCTGGGGCTGGGTCCTGGACGACCGGGGCCTGGTCAACGGACTGCTCCGGCAGACCGGGCTGGCCGACTCCCCGGTCTCCTTCCTCACCGACCGCTGGCTGCTGCTGTTCAGCGCGATCGCCCTGACCGTCTGGAAGGGCCTCGGCTACTACATGGTCATCTACCTGTCCGCCCTCGCCAACGTCCCGCGCGAGCTGCACGAGGCGTCGGCCGTGGACGGCGCCGGGCCGGTCCGCCGGTTCTGGCACGTCACCCTGCCCGGGGTCCGGCCGACCATGGTCCTGGTCTCCGCGCTGATCTCGGTGAGCTCGCTGCGCGTCTTCTCCGAGCTGTACGTGCTCTCCAACGGCCAGGGCGGCCCCGGCGGGCGGGACATGTCGGTGGTGATGCTCATCCAGATGTACAGCCGCGGCTTCAACGGCCACCTCGGCTACGCCTCGGCGCTCAGCCTGCTGCTGTTCGTCGTCACGCTCGGCCCGATGCTGTTCCTGATGCGCCTGAACCGGAAGGCGGCCTGATCCCGTGACCACCGTCCGCCCGAACACCGCGGGGGCCCCCGGAGCGGCCCCGGCCCCCGCGGAGCCGGCCGCCGCCGGGACCGCCGGGTCCCGCGGGGGCTCCCACACCTCCCGCGCCCCCCGCACCTCCCGGGGCTCCCGGGGCTTCAACACCGCCTCCCCCGCCCAGACCGCCGTGCGCTACCTGCTCCTGCTGCTCGTCCTGCTGCTGGTCGTCGGCCCCTTCCTGTGGCAGCTCTCCACCTCGCTCAAGGGCCCCGCCGAGGACGTCTTCACCCGCACCCCCGTCTTCGTGCCCGAGCAGCCCACCCTCGGCAACTACGGCAAGGTCGCCGAGACCATCCCGGTGTGGACGTACGCGCTGAACTCGGTGATCGTCGCCGCGGTCTGCATCACCGGCAACGTGGTCGGCTGCACCCTGGCCGGCTACGCGCTCGCCCGGCTGCGCTTCCGCGGCGCCAGGCTCGTCCTCGGGCTCTTCCTCGCCACGCTCGTCCTGCCCGGCGAGGTCACCATCGTCTCCCAGTACGTGCTGGTGCGCGGTCTCGGCCTGGCCGACACCCTGGCCGGCGTCGCCCTGCCGGGCTCGATCGCCATGCTCAACGTGCTGCTGATGCGCACCGCCTTCGCCGCCGTGCCGGTCGAGCTCGACCAGGCCGCGCTGGTGGACGGCGCCACCGTCTGGCAGCGGCTGTGGCACATCGGCCTGCCGAACGTGCGCGGCATGATCAGCGTGATCGTGATCTTCACCTTCATCGGCGCCTGGGACGACTTCCTCTGGCCGCTGATCGTGCTCAACGACCCGCAGAAGTACACCCTCACCGTCGGGCTCCAGTACCTCAACGGCACCTTCTCCGCCAACCCCCGGCTGATCGCGGCCGGCACGATGATCGCCTTCCTGCCGATCGTCGTGGTGTTCGGCGTCTGCCAGCGCTTCTTCTTCAAGGGCGTCGAGGAGGGAGCCGTCAAGGGGTAGGTCCACTCCGGACCGGCCCCGGCGCCACCGTCCGCACGCCCCCCCACCACGTCGAGGAAGCCATCCGATGACCACCGCTCCCCGCTTCGGCGTCAACTACACCCCCAGCGTCGGCTGGTTCCACCACTGGCTCGACTTCGACCTCGACGCCGTGCGCGCCGACTTCGACTCCATCGCCGCCCTCGGCCTGGACCACGTCCGGGTCTTCCCGCTCTGGCCGCTGTTCCAGCCCAACCGCAGCCTGATCCGCCCGCGCGCCGTCGACCAGCTGGCGGACCTGGTGGTCGCGGCCGGTGAACGCGGGCTGGACGTCGCGGTGGACGGCCTGCAGGGCCACCTGTCGAGCTTCGACTTCCTGCCCTCGTGGACGCAGACCTGGCACCGGCGCAACCTCTTCACCGACCCCGAGGTCGTCGAGGGCCAGGCCGCCTACCTGCACACCCTCGCCGGAGCGCTGCGCGGGCGGCCCAACTTCCTCGGCATGACGCTCGGCAACGAGATCAACCAGTTCTCCGGCGGGCCGCACCCCGACCCCGACCGGGCCACCCCCGCCGAGGTCGAGGCCTGGCTGCGCCGGATGCTCGACGCCTGCGAGTCGGCCGCCCCCGGCCGGCTGCACCTGCACGCCTCCTACGACGCCGCCTGGTACCTGGACGAGCACCCGTTCACCCCCTGGCACTCGGCCCGGCTCGGCGCCGCCACCGCCGTGCACTCCTGGGTGTTCAACGGCACGGCCCAGCGCTACGGCGCCCACTCCACCGCCACCGCGCAGCACGCCGCGTACCTGGTCGAGCTCTCCAAGGCCTGGGCGGACGACCCGGCCCGCCCGGTCTGGCTGCAGGAGGTCGGCGCGCCGGCCCCGCACATCACGCCGGAGGACGCCGCCCGGTTCACCGGCGCCACCGTCGAGGCCGTGCTGGACTGCCCGGACCTCTGGGGCGTCACCTGGTGGTGCTCCCACGATGTCGACCGGTCCCTCGCCGACTTCCCCGAACTCGAGTACAGCCTGGGCCTGCTGACCACCGGGCGGAAGGTCAAGCCGGCCGGCGCCCGGCTCGCCGAGGCCGCCGCCGAGGCCCGCCGCTCCTGGCGGCCGCCCCGGCCGCGCAGCACCGCCCTGGTGGTCGCCACCGGCGACGAGGTGACCTCCCCGAAGCGCTCGGTCTGCGGCCCCGGCGGCCCGGTGTACGAGGCGTTCATGCGCCTCGCCGAGGACGGCGCCCGCCCGACCACCGTCCTCGCCGAACGCGCCGAGGACCGCGCCCACCTCGCGGCGCGCGGAATCACCGAGGTGGTCCACCCCGACGACGTACCTTGCCCGTAGTCCGACCCCCTCAGTCACCCAACGGAGCCCGCTGACATGCACGATGACCGCACCCTGGTGGAATCCCGTCTCAAGCGCGTCCTGGACGAGCGCATCCGCCCCGCCGTGTACCCCGAATCCGTCCCGCTGGAGGTCGGCATCTGGACGGCCCCCGGCGAGCCCGTCCCGGTCGCCGAGGGCCTGGCCGCTCCGCGCGCCCCGATCGCCGTCGGTGACGCGTGGGGCGCCCCCTGGGGCACCAGCTGGATCACCGTGACCGGCACGGTGCCGGCGGCCTGGGCCGGGCGGACGGTCGAGGCGCTGATCGACCTCGGCTTCGACGCCAACATGCCCGGCTTCCAGTGCGAGGGTCTGGTCTACCGCCCGGACGGCACCCCGGTGAAGGGCCTCAACCCGCAGAACCAGTGGGTGCGGATCGCCGCCCCCGCGGCCGGCGGCGAGCAGGTGCTGCTGCACGTCGAGGCGGCCTCCAACCCCGTCATCCTGGACTACCACCCCTTCCTCCCCACCGAGTTGGGCGACCGGGAGACGGCCGGCGACCAGCCGCAGTACAAGCTGGCCCGGATGGACCTCGCCGTCTTCGACGAGACGGTCTGGCAGCTGGTGATGGACCTGGAGGTGCTCGGCGAGCTGATGGCCGAGCTGCCGGTGGAGGGCGCCCGCCGCTGGGAGCTGCTGCGCGCGATCGAGCGGGCGCTGGACGCCGTCGACCTTCAGGACGTCAACGGCACTGCGGACGCCGCGCGTTCGGAGCTCGCCGGGGTGCTGGCCGCGCCCGCCGCGCCGTCCGCGCACCGGATCGGCGCGATCGGCCACGCGCACATCGACTCGGCCTGGCTGTGGCCGCTGCGCGAGACCGTGCGCAAGGTCGCCCGCACCACCGCGAACATGACCGCGCTGCTGGAGGACGAGCCGGACTTCCTCTACACGATGTCCCAGGCGCAGCAGTACGCCTGGATCAAGGAGCACCGCCCCGAGGTGTACGCCAGGGTCCGGAAGGCCGTCGCCGAGGGCCGGTTCGTCCCGGCGGGCGGCATGTGGGTCGAGTCCGACACCAACATGCCGAGCTCGGAGGCGATAGCCCGGCAGTTCGTGCACGGCAAGCGGTTCTTCCTGGACGAGTTCGGGGTGGAGAACCAGGAGGCCTGGCTTCCGGACACCTTCGGGTTCACCGGCGGCCTGCCGCAGATCATCCGCAACGCGGGCTCGAAGTGGCTGCTGACGCAGAAGATCTCGTGGAGCCAGGTGAACCGGTTCCCGCACCACACCTTCCTCTGGGAGGGCATCGACGGGACCAGGATCTTCACCCACTTCCCGCCCGTGGACACCTACAACTGCTCCATGAAGGGCAGCGAGATCGCCCACGCGGCACGGAACTTCAAGGACAAGGGGGTGGCCCGGCACTCCCTCGCCCCGACCGGCTGGGGCGACGGCGGCGGCGGCACCACCCGCGAGATGGTCGCCAAGGCGGCCCGGCTGAAGGACCTGGAGGGCTCGGCCACCGTCCGCTGGCAGAAGCCCGCCGAGTTCTTCGCCGAGGCCGAGGCCGAGTACCCGGACCCGCCGGTCTGGGTCGGCGAGCTCTACCTGGAGCTGCACCGGGCCACCCTGACCAGCCAGGCCAAGACCAAGCAGGGCAACCGGCGCAGCGAGAACCTGCTGCGCGAGGCCGAACTCTGGTGCGCCACCGCCACCTTGCGCACCGGCGCGGAGTACCCCTACGAGCAACTCGACCGGATCTGGAAGACGGTGTTGCTGCACCAGTTCCACGACATCCTGCCCGGTTCCTCCATCGCCTGGGTGCACCGCGAGGCCGTGGCGACCTACGCGGCGCTGGCCGAGGAGCTGGGGGAGCTGATCACGTCGGCGCAGCGGGCCCTCGCCGGGGATCACCGGGGCGAGCACGAGCTGGTGTTCAACGCGGCGCCGCACCAGCGTTCCACGGTCCCGGCCGGGGGCGCCGCCGTGGTGGCCCCGCCGGCGGAGGGCTGCACGCTGGCCGAGCGCCCCGAGGGCGGCTACTTGCTGCGCAACGGCCTGCTGGAGGTCGTGGTCGACGCGGAGGGCCTGGTGTCCTCGGTGGTCGAGGTCGCGAGCGGACGGGAGAGCGTCGCCCCGGGCACCCGCGCCAACCTGCTGCAGCTGCACCCCGACTTCCCCAACATGTGGGACGCCTGGGACGTCGACCGGTTCTACCGCAACACCGTCACCGACCTGACCGGCGTGGACTCGCTGACCGTCTTCGCGGAGACGGCGGAGACGGTCTCCGTCCGGGTCGTGCGCTCCTTCGGCTCGTCCACCGCCGTCCAGACGCTCACCCTGCGGGCGGGCGAGCAGCGCCTGGACATCGAGACCCTGGTGGACTGGCACGAGACCGAGAAGTTCCTCAAGGCCGCCTTCCCGCTGGACGTCCACACCGAGCGGTACGCCGCCGAGACCCAGTTCGGCCACCTCTACCGGCCCACCCACACCAACACCAGTTGGGACGCCGCCAAGTTCGAGGCCTGCAACCACCGCTTCGTCCACCTCGACGAGCCCGGCTGGGGCGTCGCCCTGGTCACCGCCTCCACCTACGGCCACGACGTCACCCGCACCGTGCGCGAGACCGACGGCGGCACCACCACCACCGTCCGCTTCTCGCTGCTGCGCGCGCCCCGCTTCCCCGACCCGAGGACGGACCAGGGCGTGCACCGCTTCCGGCACGCCCTCGTGCCGGGCGCGGCGATCGGCGACGCCGTCCGCGAGGGCTACCGGATCGGCCTGCCCGAGCGGCGGATGACCGGCAGCGTCGAGCGGGTCGCGCCGCTGGTGGCGGTGGACCACGACGCGCTCGTGGTGAGCGCGGTCAAGCTCGCCGACGACCGCAGCGGGGACCTGGTCGTCCGGGTCTACGAGGCCGGCGGCGGCCGCGCCCGGGGCCGGCTGAGCACCTCCTTCCCGCTCGCCGGCGCCGTCCCCTGCGACCTGCTGGAGCGGCCCTGGGACGGCACCCGTGGCGAGGTGTCGGTGGTGGACGGCGCGGTCCACCTCGCGCTGCGCCCGTTCGAGCTGGTCACGCTCCGGCTGACCGCCGCCGGCTGAGCGACGGCGCTGTTCTACGCTGAGCGGCGCCCCGGCCCTCCCGGCCGGGGCGCCGGGCACCGCCGGCCCCATCGGCCCGCCCCGCCCGCCAGCCCACCCAGTCCGCCCGTCCGCACCCGCCTGGAGCCCGCCGCGATGACCCGTACCCCGCCGCCCGCCGCCGCCCCGCTGTTCGCCGCCGTCGACATCGGCGGCACCAAGATCGCCGGGGCACTGGTCGACGGCGGGGGCCGGCTGCGGCACCGGCTGCAGCTGCCCACCCCCGCGCAGGAGCCGGGCCCGGCCGTGCTCGCCGTCGTGCACCGGGTGCTGGACCGGCTCGCCCACACCGCGGACTGGGCCGGTGTGACGGCCGTCGGGGTCGGCAGCGCCGGACCGGTCGACCTCGCCGACGGCACCGTCAGCCCGGTCAACATCCCCGGCTGGCGCGGCTTCCCGCTGGTCGCCGAGGTCGCCGCGCACCCGGCGGTGGCCGCCCTCGGACTGCCCGTACGGCTCGCCGGCGACGGCGTCGCGATGGCCGCCGCCGAACACTGGCAGGGCGCGGCCCGCGGTGCCGCCAACGCGCTCTGCCTGGTGGTGTCCACCGGCGTCGGTGCCGGCCTGGTGCTCGACGGCGCGGTGCGGCCCGGCCCCAGCGGCAACGCCGGCCACCTCGGGCACATCAGCGTCGACCTGGACGGCGAGCCCTGCCCGTGCGGCTCGCGCGGCTGTCTGGAGGGCCTGGCCAGCGGCACCGCGATCGCACGGCGCGCCCTCGCCGGGGGCTGGCACCCGAGCGGGGAGGACCGCTCGGCGCGCGCCGTCGCCGCCGACGCCGCCGCGGGCGACGGGATCGCGCTCGCCGCCTTCGACCGCGCCGCCCAGGCCCTGGCCGCCGGGATCGCGGCCACCGCCGCCCTGGTCGACCTCCAGCGGGTGGTGGTCGGCGGCGGCGTCGCGACCGCCGGCGACGTCCTGTTCACGCCGCTCGCCCGCCACCTCGACCACTACGCCACGCTGTCCTACGTCCGCGGCCTGGACGTGCGCCGCGCCGAACTCGGCACCGACGCCGGGCTGATCGGCGCGGCCGCGCTCTGCCGCTGACCCGCCCCACCGGAGGCCCGCGCCATGCCGCTCCCGCCGTTCGCCCTGCTGCACAACCCGGTCCGCGCCTACGCGTGGGGCTCGACCACCGCGATCCCCGAGCTGACCGGCACCCCGGGCACCGGCGCCCCGCAGGCCGAGCTGTGGATGGGCGCGCACCCGTCCGCGCCGTCCGCCCTCGGCCCCGCGGACGGGGCCGGCGGTCCGCGGCCGCTGGACGGGCTGATCGCGGCGGACCCGGACGGGCTGCTCGGGCCGGAGACGGTGCGACGGTTCGGCCCCGGGCTGCCGTTCCTGTTCAAGGTGCTGGCCGCCGACCGGGCGCTCTCCCTCCAGGTCCATCCGACCCGGGCCCAGGCGGTGGCCGGCCACGCCGCCGAGGACGCCCGGGGCGTTCCGCGCGACGCACCCGGCCGGGTCTTCCGGGACCGCGGCCACAAGCCCGAACTCATCTGCGCCCTGGGTGACTTCGAGGCACTGTGCGGCTTCCGTCCGGCCGCCGGGACGGCCGGGCTGCTGGAGGCGCTGGACGTCCCGCTGCTCGCCCCCTGGGCCACCGCGCTGCGGACCCGGCCGGCCGCCCAGGCGCTGCCCGCGCTGCTGCGCGGCGCGCTGGCCACCCACCGGCCCACCGGTTCGCAACTCGCTGCGGTGGAAGCGGCCTTGCGGCGGCTCGCGGGCTCGGGCGGCCGGTACGCCCGGGCCTGCGCGGCCTACGCCCGGGTCGCCGCGCAGTACCCCGGGGACCCGGGGCTGGTCGCCGCACTGCTGCTCAACCACGTGCCGCTCGCCGCCGGCCAGGCGCTGTACCTGGACGCCGGTGTCCCGCACGCCTATCTCCGCGGCGTGGGCGTGGAGTTGATGGCCAACTCGGACAACGTGCTGCGCTGCGGGCTGACCGCCAAGCACGTCGACGTCGACGGCCTGCTGGCGGTCACGTCCTTCCGCACCGGCGGGCCCCGGGTGCTCGAACCTCAGCCGTGGGGCCCGGTCGAGGCCGGCTTCCGCTCCCCCGCCGAGGAGTTCCGGCTCTCCCGGCTGCGGCCGGGCGCGATGGCCGTCCGGGTCGAGCTGCCCGCCCCGCAGATCCTGCTCTGCGTCGCGGGCCGGGCCCGGCTGCGCGCGCCCGGGCACCCCGACCTGGCGCTGCCGCCGGGTGCCTCGGCCTACCTGCGGCCGAGGGCCGGGCCGGTCGAGCTGACCGGCCCGGGCTCGGAACTGTTCCGGGCCACCACGGGGGAACCGCCCACCCGGGCCACCACCGGCGCCCCGGCCCGGTCCGGCGCCGGCGCGCCCGCGCGGGCCGGCAGGGCTGCGCCTGCTCAGGCCGGCAGCGGGTGGCCGAACAGCAGGTCGTAGCCGTCCGGAAGCTGCTGGAGCACCCGGTCGATCAGCCCGTCCGGGGCGAGGTCGGCGACGGTGCTGAGGACCGCCCCGACGTCCCACTGCGCGGTCGTCCCGGTCGCCCCGTCGATCCAGCCGCCGACCGCCTGCACGAAGCGCTCGGCGGTCAGCGGCTCACGGGCGGGGGCGGCGTCGCGCAGTAGGGCGGCACAGGTCTCGGGCAGGGCGTCGGCGAGCTCGATCCGCTCCGCGCCCACCAGGTGCTCGCCCAGCAGCCCGAGGACGACCCGGACGGCGTGTTCCGCCTCGGCGTCGCCCCGGTACTCCCCGCGTTCGACGACACGGGCGCGGAACTCCTCCCAGGCGATGGTCATCGCGTCCTCCTTCCGGGTCGGCGGAGTCTGCGGGACCGGTGCCGGTCGGGCCGGACGCCGGTGGCGGCGGGGTCCGGTCGGCGGCTCCGTCGCTGCCCGTGACCGGCCGTGGGCCGCACCGGTGCCCGTGCTGCTCAGCGTAGTCCTGCGCCGGGGCCGCGGGGAGCCCGGCCGGGCGGATCGACGCCGTTGTCGATCACGCCGCCGGCCCGGGCCGCCGTGGGGGTGGGCCCGGGAGCCGGGGCCCGGAGCGGGGCCGCGCGGCAGTCCGCCGGGGTGGCCGGCCCGGCCTCAGGCCGCCGAGGCGCGACAGTGCCGCCGGGTGCGGCGCGTCGAGGAGAACCCGGGCCGGGCCGCTACGCGCTGTTGCGGCGCCACCGGAGGCGCGGTGGGCGGTGCCGCGACCGCCCGCACGGCCTCCGGCATAAACGCGGCGAGAAATCTCCGCTCGTTCGAGCTGAGTTTCCTCGACCGGCCGGATTCGCGGTCCCGGGCGACCACCACGGTTCTCGCCCGCATAAACGTGAGCGGATCCCGGCAGACATTCACCACGACGTGCGCGGAACTCCGCCCGAGGCGTTCCACGGTCAGCCGCACCGACAATGGCTCGGGCCGGTGGTGCAACTGCTCCAGGTAATCGATCTCGTGCCGCGCGATGATGAATCCGGACGAGAACAGGGATTCCCGGACGGCGGTCGCGTGGTGGCAGAACAGGTCGTAAATCCCCTCCTGGACGTAACCGATCAGCCGGACGTTGTTGATGTGCCCGTTCTCGTCGACGTCGCTCCACCGGGTGGGGCAGGACAGCACGTGCACGCCCGGGTGCAGCGCGCTCACTGCTGCATCGACCCGGCGCCGCCCGCCACGGGCAGCAAGGCGCGCCGCAGCCTCGCGTAGTAGCCCGAGTGCTCGGCCGCCATCCGGGCCGCCGTCCAGCCCTCCTCGGCGGCTTCCGCGGCGGCCTGGACGACCAGGCTGTCGAGCACCGCGTCCACCGAGCGGCAGAGCTCGGCGACCGCCGCGAGGCGCTCGGTGACGGCGGCGCCGCCGGCCGGATTCCGCGCCGGGAATGCCGCCAGCGAGTCCACCGCGAGCTGCAGATCGTCGATCGCGCCCGGCAGGTCTTCCGAAAGGCAATTCTGCATGTTTTTCTCCAGGACTTATCACGGCCATTACGGCCCGGTAACCAGCGTTCGAATGCACCGGATCGGTGTCGGCCCCCCGACGCCTTCGACGCTATCCCAGTCGGAGCGGGTCGGCGGATGGTTTGCGGACGGTACCGGGAAACTCACTTCCATTGGAGTAGTTTGCCGGGGTACACAATATGCCCCATCAGCCGAATGCCGTCGGCAGATCGGGTGGTTTCACCGACCCGACCGGCAGAATCCGCTACCGTGCGTCACGGATCTGCTACCGCCCTCCCCACCAGCGTGCCTTGTAGAGGTGCGTCCCGCGCAGGGCCCGCACCCCGTCCGGACGGTGCAGGGTGATCACCGAGGTGCACCAGTCGCACGGCCCCGTGTGGTCCGGGGCGGCGGTGAGGATCCGCCCGGTGCCGGGCTCGTCGCCGATGCTCTTCACGTCCCGTTCGGCCGCGGGAGTGCCCAGGTGGACGGGGGTGAAGCGGTCGGCCGACGGGTCGTAGCTCCACAGGTGCTCCAGCGTGCTCACCCAGTACCGGCCGGGCGCGGACAGCACCGGGGCGAGGTCGTGACCGCCGCGGTCCGGCAGCGGGGTCGTCCGCACGACGGTCAGGGTGGGCGCGGGCGGCGTCCCGCCCACCCGCAGCGCGAGCAGCACGTCGTCGCCGAGCGCGAGGAGCAGACCCGTCCGGGCGTCCCGGTGCACGCCGTGGGCCCCGGGCAGCGGGACGGCGGCGTGCGCGGTGGCCCGGGGGCCCTGGGAGGCCGCGTACAGCCGGATCCACCCGCCACCGCTCGCCACCACCGCGACGTTGCCGTCCGGCAGCAGCTCGGCGCTGTGCGGGTTGGCGGCGCCGCCCACGTCGACGGCCCACCGGGTGCGGCCGGTCGCGGTGTCGACCACCGCGACCAGTCCGCCGGAGGCCGTGACCAGCAGGTGGCGCCGGCCCTGCCGGATCCGGATCCTCGCCTCGTCCGGGTTGCTCCAGCTCCGTTCGGGCGCGAGGTCCGCCAGGCCGGGCGCCCGGTCGGCGCTCCAGCTCCAGACCACCGGCAGCCGGTCGGGGCCCTGGTAGGCCATCAACTCCTCGGCGCTCTGCAGCACCAGGACCCGGCGCGACGCCTGGTCCACGGCGACGACCGCCCAGCCGGGCGAGCGGGCGCGCGCGCCGGTCGCGGGCACGCAGAGCAGCAGGGCGCACAGGCCCACCAGGGTTCTCCTCAGCACGCCCCCACCGTGCGGGCCGCCGGGCGGCTCCGCACGGCGGGGCGTCCGAACGGCCGCGCCCGCCGCCCGGGCCCGGCGGGCCGCGGAGGCCGGGCGCGGGCCGCTCGTGGGTCAGTGCCGCCCGGCGACGACGTCCGCGACCCGGGCGATCGGCGAGGTGGTCGCCCGCCCGGCCGCCTCCTGCCGGTCGGCCGCGTGGTAGGCCGCGTACATCGCGTGCACCCCGATCCAGCGCAGCGGCTCCGGCTCCCAGCGCCGCACGGTGTGGCCCACCCAGGGCAGCCCGGTCAGTCCGGTGTCCCGGCCCAGGACGAGGTCCCGCAGCGTGCGGCCGGCCAGGTTGGTGGTGGTGACCCCGCTGCCGACGTAGCCGCCGGCCCAGCCGAGCCCGCTCGCCCGGTCCAGCTCGACCGTCGCGCACCAGTCCCGGGGGACGCCCAGCACGCCGGCCCAGGCGTGGTCGATCCGGGCCCGGGCCGCGCCGGGGAAGAAGCGGTCGAGGATCGCGCGCAGCTGGCGCACCGTCTCCACCTGGGTGCCGCCGTCCGCGTCGGTGCGGGAGCCGAACCGGTAGGGCACGCCCCGGCCGCCGAGCGCGATCCGGTCGTCGGCGGTGCGCTGCGCGTACATGTAGGCGTGCGCGAAGTCGCCCAGCACCTCGCGGCCCTGCCAGCCCGCCTCCGCCCAGAACGCGGCGGGCAGCGGTTCGGTGGCGATCATCGCCGAGTTCATCGGCAGCCAGGTCCGGCGCTCGCCGCGCAGCCCGGCGGTGAAGCCCTCGGTCGCGCGCAGCACGTACTCGGCGGTCACCGTGCCGTGCGGCGTCACCGCCCGGGGGCGGCCGTACGCGGTGCCCGGCAGGATCGCGGTGACCTCCGTCCCCTCGTGCACCGCCACCCCGAGGTCCGTGACCACCCGGGCCAGCCCGCGGGCCAGCTTGGCCGGCTGGATCCGCGCGCCGTACGGGGACCAGGTGCCGCCGAGGGCGCCCGCGACGGCGATCCGGTCGGCCGTCTCCTTGGCGCCGAGCAGCTCTACCCGGCCCTCGCCGTACCCGCGCTCCGCCTCGGCGAACTCCCGCAGCCGGGCCAACTGGGCCGGGTTCCTGGCCACTTCGAGCACCCCGCCGCGCACCACGTCGGCATCGATCCGCTCGGCGGCCGCGACGTCGACGACCTCGCCGACCGACTCGTCCATCGCCCGCTGCAGCGCGGCGGCGGCGCCCCGGCCGTACCGTCTGGCGAAGGCGCCGCGCCCGGCGAAGCCGTTGTAGAGCCAGCCGCCGTTACGGCCGGAGGCGCCGTAGCCGCAGAAGCGGCGCTCCAGCACCGCGATCCGCAGGGAGGGGTCGGCCTTCTTGAGGTAGTACGCCGTCCAGAGCCCGGTGTAGCCGCCGCCGACGATGCACACGTCCACGTCGGCCCCGCCGGGCAGCGGCGGCCCGGGCTCCGGGAGCCCGCTCGCCGCGTACCAGAACGACACCTCGCCGTTGACCGCCACCGGATCCTCCTGCACCGTCGCTGACCTGCCCGGACGCTACTCCCTCCGGTTCGTCCCCGAACACCGGCACAGTGCCAGGATCCGCGATCCCGGCCAGTCACCCTGTCAGTCGGCGACGACGTCCAGCAGGTGCGTCGTCCAGCCGTGTTCGCCGGGCTCGGGGTCCACGAACCGCACGCCCATCCTGCGCAACCGGTCCAGGCTCTCCTCGTACGCCGGGTGCGCCGCCTGCGCCGAGCTCACGCACGGCTGGACCACCACCGGCATGCCCAGGCCGTAGGACTCGCAGAGGATGCCGAGCGCGAGGGTGTCCGAGATCCCCGCCGCCCACTTGTTGATCGTGTTGAACGTGGCGGGGGCGACGATGATCGCGTCCGGGTCCGGCAGCGGGCGGGGGTCGCCGGGCCTGCGCCAGGCGGAGCGGATCGGGTATCCCGTCCGCGCCACGATCGCCTCCTGGTCGATGAAGCCCATGGCCTGCGGGGTCGCGACCACGCCGACCTCCCAGCCGCGCTCCTGGGCGGCCCCGATCAGCTCCTCCACCCCGCCGGCGCCGGCGGTCCCGGCCGCGCACACCACGACGTACAGCACCGGCTTGGTCATCTCCTGGGCTCCCCTCGCGTCACCGACCCGCCACGATACGAGGTCCGGTGGCGGCGCCGGGCCCCGGGCGCCCGCCCCCGCACGCGGCCGGGCCGGGCGGGGGCGGGCCGGAGCGGTCCCGAGGGCGGGGCCGGTCAGCCGAGGGTGGAGCCGGTGACGGGCTCGGAGAGCGCCACGGTCGTGCCGTTCAGGCCGGCCTTGACGAACTGCCAGGTGAGTCCGGTGATGACGCCCTTGCCGAGGGGCGCGAGCCGGGCGAAGGCGGGCTGGCTGAGGTCGATGTGGGTGGCGTCGCAGGACGGACACTGGTCCCTGACGGGCACGGTGACGGTCTTGCCCTGGTAGGTCACCTTGACCGAGATGCCCTTGCAGACCGGGTCGTTGTTGGGGTTGGCGGTGGTCCACCAGGTGTGCGAGACGGCGACGAGCATCTGGGTGGCGGCGTTGATCTGGGTGCCGCAGGCGCCGAAGCCGGCGTCGTTGTAGTAGGTGGCCTTGCCGCTCATGGGCTTGTTGATCGGTATCGCGGCGCTGGCGGTGCCGGCGGTGAGGGCGATCAGGGCGGCTGCGGCGAGCGGGGCGCCGGCGAGGATCCTGAGGTTCTTGGCGATGGCGCGCATGGTTCCCTCCAGGCTTTGATCATGTTCATGACATGCATACAGCGATGGAACTCCCCGCGGCCGCGCTCGAGTTCACGGCGACGGGCAAGGCGACGGTACGCGTCGGCGATCTACGTGGTCCAGACCTCCGCACTGTTGTCATGAACACAAGGCAGGGATCTTTACGAATGCGGCCGAAGGGGCGAAGATGCGTGACCGCCCGGCGACGCAGGGTGTTGACAGGCCACCACGCCCGTCCCCCGGAGGCCCCGCCCCATGCGCACCGCACTCGCCGCCCTGCTCCTCGGCACCGTCCTGATCCCGGCCGCGGCCACACCCGCCGCGGCCGCCACCACCGCGCCCCGCGCGGTCAACCAGGGCTACAGCATCCCGGTCGGCGGGGTCACCGACCTGGGCGCCCTGCCCGTGCTCGGTAGCCTCGGACTGGACTTCGCCCGGTTGCTGGGCCAGTAGCCACCCACCCCCGGAGCCCGCCCGGCGTCACCACGACGGCCGGGCGTCACCACGGCGCCCGGACGTCACCACGGCGCCCGCCGCCCACGCGGCCGTCCCGCGTCACCACGCCCGCTCCAGCGTCCACCGCCGCCGGTCCAGCTCCAGGCCCAGCCCCGGCCCGGCGGCGGGCCGCAGCCACGCGCCGGCGCCGGCCTCGGCCGGGCGCACCGCGTCCGCCCGCCAGGCGGTCTCGCCGTACGCGAACTCCGTCTCCACCGACGGCCCGAGCGCCACCGCCAGGTGCACCCCCGCCGCCGTGGCCACCGGCCCGGCCGGGTTGTGCAGCGAGACGCCCGCCCCCGCCCCCAGGGCCGCGGACACCAGCGACGTCGCCGCCCGGAAGCCGCCCGCGTGCTTCACGTCGGGCAGCACCCAAGCCAGCAGGCCCTCCTGCAGCGCGGGTTGGAGCTCCGAGAGGTCGGCGGCGAGCTCCCCGCCGGCCAGCGGAGCGATCCCGGCGACCGCCCGCAGGGATGCCACCGGCGCCGCGTCCTCCAGCCACCGCAGCCCCAGCGCCCCCAGTTCGCGGGCCGACGCGAGAACGTCATCCACCCGCAACAGCCCGTGCACGTCGACCATCAGTCCGGCCTGCGGCACCGCCCGCCGCACCGCGACCGCCCGGGCCAGACCCACCCGCAGCCGCACCTCCGCCGGCAAGCCGTCGAACGGCGCGCACTTGACCGCCCGGTACCCGTCCGCCACCGCCGCCCGCGCCACCTCGGCGAACTCCTCCGGCGTGCGCAGCCGCAGCGCCCGGTCGATGCTGGCGTGCCGCGCGACGGGCCGGGGCTCCGTACCGCCCAGCCAGCGCCAGAGCGGCTGACCGGTGCGGCGCGCCGCGAGGTCGGCCGCGGCCAGCTCCAGCGCGCCGCGCACCGTCCGTACGGCCAGCGGGCCCCGGCGGTTCAGTCCGGCCACCACCGCCGAGACCGACCCGCCCTCGGCGAGCCCGGCCGCGACCGCCGCCCAGACCCCGTCGGCCCCGGGCCCGGCGTCCGAGTACTCGCCCAGCCCGTACGCTCCGTCACCATCGGTCAGCTGCACCACCCGCCAGGTGGTCCCCGCGGACACCCGGGCCTGCAGCAGCTCCAGCACGGGCACCCGCCCGCCCCCCTTTCGCGAACCACCGGCCCCGGGAGGGCTGCCCCCCGGCGTCCGGACTTACTTCCGCTCGGCAAGTTAGTAACCGACATGTGCCCGTCACAAGGCCGAACATCCGCGCGACGTGCGCCCGTCACCCTCGCGACACCGGCCGTCATCTGCCGCAATGCACCAGCAACACCCGTTCCCAGCAGCCAAGATGCCGATTGACAGCCCCCCGTGCCCTTCAGCACGATGGGCGCCGAGCCCACTCGCAGCGAACCGGAAGGAGGGGCGATGAACCGCGTTGTCCGCCCCGTCCCGGCCTGCCGCCCGCGCCGCAGCTGTCCCGGCGCGCTCGCCTCCTGACCGTCCGGCACCCCCGGCCGGCCGCTCTGCGCCACCCCGCCCCACGGCCCCGCCGGGCCGTTCCGGCTGCCCCGGCACCGGCTGTCAGGGCGGGCGAAGGCCTCCCCTCTCATCACTCACCGTCACCATCTCCCCTGAAAGGGATCCGTCATGACCACTGCCCTGACCGAACTCCGCCTCACCCCCGCCGCCGGCCGCATCGGCGCGGTCGTCCACGACGTCCGCCTCGACGGCGACCTGCCCGCCGAGACCGTGGCCGCCCTCGAGAACGCGCTGTACGAGCACAAGGTGCTGTTCTTCCGCGGCCAGCAGCACCTCGACGACGCCGGGCACGAGGCCTTCGCCCGCCTGCTCGGCCACCCGGTCGGCCACCCGACGGTGCCCAGCGCCGACGGCCGCTACGTCTTCGAGCTCGACGCGACCAAGGGCGTGCGCGCCAACAACTGGCACACCGACGTGACCTTCGTGCCCTCCTACCCCAAGGCGTCCATCCTGCGTTCGCTCGAACTGCCCCCGGCCGGCGGCAGCACCGTCTGGGCCAACACCGCCGCCGCCTACCAGGACCTGCCCGCACCGCTGAAGACCCTGGCCGAGAGCCTGCGGGCGGTGCACACCAACGACTACGACTACGCGGCCCGGCTGGCCCTGCGCCCGGAGCTCGCGGACGACGCCGAGATCGCCCGGCTGTTCCGCGACGTGTTCGTCTCCACCGCCTTCAAGACGGAGCACCCGGTGGTCCGGGTGCACCCGGTGACCGGCGAGAAGTCGCTGCTGCTCGGCGCCTTCGCGCAGCGGATCCAGGGCGTCTCCGGGGCCGACAGCCGGGCCCTGATCGACCTCTTCCAGCGCTACGTCGAGCGGCTGGAGAACACCGTCCGCTGGGACTGGCAGGTCGGCGACGTGGCGATCTGGGACAACCGCGCCACCCAGCACTACGCCGTCAACGACTACGGCGACGAGCCGCGCCTGGTCCGCCGGATCACCCTGGACGGGGACCTGCCGCACGGCGTCGACGGCGTCCCGAGCCGCCTGCTGGAGCCGGCCGACCCGCCGCGGGTGGCCGGTCTGGTGCCCGCCGAGGAGCTCGAAGCCGCCAACTGACCGGAAGCCGGGTGCCACCGCCATGTCCACCACCCTGCTCCCCCGCCCGGCCGCCCGCACCGGGGACGACCGCCGGGACGCCAACGCCGCCGCCGTGCTGCGGACGGTGCTCGACCACGGGCCGGTCGCCCGCAGCCGGGTCTCCGCCCTGACCGGGCTCAGCGCCTCGGCGGTGTCCCGGCAGGTGGTGGACCTGGTCCGGCTCGGCGTGCTGCGCGAGCGGCCGGAGCTGGCGGCCGCCCGCGCCGGCGGCGCACTCGGCCGCCCGCAGCTGCCGGTGGCCGTGGACACCGACCGGCTCGCCGTCGCCGGGCTGCACCTCGGCGTCCCGTACACCACCTTCGCCCTGCTCGACCTGCGCGGGCGGGTGCTGCACCGGCAGGAGATCTCCAACCGCGGCCGCACCGGGTTCGCCGTCCTGCGGCCGCTGCTGGAGCGGCTGCCCCGGCTGCTCACCGCGGTGCGCGGCGGCCGGACGGTGGTCGGCCTCGGGGCCGTCACGGGCGGCACCGTCGACCCGGAGCGCGGCCTGACGCTCCGGCACGGGCCCCTGGGCTGGACGGACCTGCCGCTCCGGGACCTGCTGGCGGACGCCACCGGCCTGCCCGTCCAGGTGGACAACCACGCCCGGGCGCTCACCCTGGCGGAGATCCTCTTCGGCCACCCGGCGGCCCGCCGGAGCATGGTCCACCTGTTCGTCGGCCACGTGGTGGACGCGGCGCTGGCCGTCGCCGGGACGGTCCACCTGGGCCCGCCCTCGGCCGCCGGCGACCTCGGCCACCTCCCGGTCGCCGGGCCGCCCGGGCAGCCCGTCCCCGGGGGAGACGCCCGCTGCCACTGCGGCCGCCCGGGCTGTCTCTCGACCGCCGCCTCGGACACCACCCTGTTCGAGGCCGCGGCCGCCGAGGGGATCACCCCCGGGCCGGACCGCGCCCGGCTGGTCGACGCCGTCCGGCGGGGCGATCCGCGGGCCGACCGGCTGGTCCGCGCCCGGGCCGGGACGATCGGCCGCGCCCTGGCCCTGCTCGCCGACGTGGTCAACCCCGACCTGCTGGTCCTCACCGAGACCTTCGCCGTCCTCGATCCCCGCTACCTCGACGTGGTCCGCGCCGAGTTCGCCCGCCACTCCCACCTGCACCGCAGCGCCGACCTGCTGATCGCCCAGACCCGCGGCGCCGACGCGCTCGCCGTGGCGGCCGGCGCCCCGGTGCTCGGCGAGCTGTACGCCCGCCCGTTCCGCGCCCTGGCCGCCGCGCCCGCGCCCTGACCGTGCCGCGTCCGTCCGTCCGTCCGTCCGCACCCGATCGCCCGCCCGCACGCCGCCCGCCCGTCTCCGAAGGACCGCCATGACCGCGTTCACCCGCCCCTCCGCTCCCGGCCTGTCCCGCCGCGCCCTGCTGCGCGGCGGCCTCGCCGGCGCCGGCCTGCTGACGCTGGCGGCCTGCCGCTCCGCCGCCGACACCGCGGCCTCCGCCGCGGGCGCTCCGAGCGGCCCGCGCCGCGGCGGCGTCCTGTCCGTGGCCACCGGCGTCGACTTCACCCCGAGCCTGCTCTTCGCGCAGAGCGCCAACACGCTCGTCCAGCGGCTCGTCTTCAACACCCTGACCAGGTACGACGACCAGCTCCGGCCGCAGCCCGAGCTGGCCACCTCCTGGCAGGTCGCGGCGGACGGCCTGAGCGTCACCCTGAAGCTGCGCGAGGACGTCACCTTCCACTCCGGGCGCAGGTTCACCGCCGACGACGTGGTGTTCGCCGTCAGGAACCTGCAGGACCCCTCCCGGGCGGCCCAGTTGCGCTCCACCGCCGCCGCCGTCACCGACTTCCACAAGAACGGCGACTTCGAGCTGACCCTGGTGCTCGCCCACCCGGTCAGCAACCTCTTCGACCTCTTCGAGTTCATGATCGTCCCGGACTCGGCCAGCGTCGCCGACGCCCTCGCCGGGAACAGGCTGATCGGCACCGGCCCGTTCACCCTCACCGACCGCAAGCCCGGCTCCTCGCTCACCCTCGCCCGCAACGAGAAGTACTGGAACCCCGGCCGCCCCTACCTCGACGGTGTGGAGATCCGGGTCGTCCCGCAGGCCGAGTCGCTGCTCTCCTCGCTCCGGACCGGCCAGACCCACCTCTCCTACGCCGTCCGCGGCAAGGACGTCGCCACGCTCAGGAACGACCCGCGGTTCCGGATCAGGCAGTACGACACCGGCTCCGGCGCCTACTACATCGGCGTCAACCTCACCGCCGAGCACGTCGGCGACAAGCGCGTCCGGCAGGCCATCGCCTGGGCCGTGGACCGCGAGCGCTTCGTCCAGCAGGCGCTCGGCGGGTACGGCACCGTCTCCTCGGTGCCGTGGCCCAAGTCCTCCCCCGCCTACAGCGAAGCCGGCGCCGCCCACTACCGCCACGACCCGGAGAAGGCGAAGGCGCTGCTCAGGGAGGCCGGCGCGGAGTCCCTCACCCTCCCGTTCGCGCACTCCAACGACCCGGGGTCGACCGCCGTCGCGCAGATCCTGCAGTACGACCTCCAGCAGGTCGGCATCGAGGTGGTGCTGCAGCCCACCGACTCGCCCACCATGCAGAAGCAGCTCATCGCGCAGAGCATGCCCGCGCTGTGGACGCTCAGCCACGGCTTCGCCCAGCTCCACCCCGCCACCCTCGCGGTGAGCGCCTACCCCTTCAACGAGGCCAAGAACAGCTCGCGGTTCAGCTCCCCCGCCTACACCGACGTGGTCCAGCGGGCGTGGAACCGCAGCGACAGCGAGAGCCCCGAGGCCAGGGCCCTCTACCAGCAGATCACCGACGTGCTGCTGGACGAGGAGTTCGTCATCGACCTGGCCATCGCCGGGCTGGTCGAGGTGGCCGGCGCCGGGGTGCAGGGCGTGACGCTCAACAAGTTCAGCTACCTCAACCTCGACGACGCCTACCTGACGGCCTGAGCGGGAGCCCCGACCCCCATGCGCACCTTCCTCCTCAAACGACTGCCCAGCGGGCTGCTCGTCCTCGTCCTCGCCTCCTTCCTGATCTTCCTCATCCTGCGGCTCATCCCCGGCGACCCCGCCACCGCCCTGGCCGGACCGGACGCCTCCCCGGCGACCCTCGCCGCCGTCCGCGACCGGCTCGGGCTCGACCAGCCGCTGCCCGGCCAGTACCTGCACTGGCTCGGCGGCGTGCTCGGCGGCGACCTCGGGCCGAGCTACGCGATCGGCGGCCGGGTCTCCGACCTGATCGGCAACGGCATCGCCGCCACCGTCCAGCTCACCCTCGGCGCCCTGCTCCTGGTCGTGCTGCTGGCCCTGCCGCTGGCGGTGGCCGGCGCGACCACCCGGCGCCGGCCGGTCGCCGCCGCCGTCCGGGCCCTCACCACCGCCGTGCTCGCCGTACCGCCCTTCGTCACCGGCGTCCTGCTGGTCCTGGTCCTCGCCGTCACGCTCGGGCTGCTCCCCGCCGGCGGGCACGAGTCCCTGCTGGACGCCCCCGACCTGGCCGTCCAGTACCTGGCCATGCCCGCGCTCTGCCTGGCCCTGCCCAGCGCCGCCGTCGTCGCCCGCCACCTCGAGGACGGCCTCCGGCGCGCCCTCGCCGAGGACTACGTCCGCACCGCGACCGCCCTCGGCGTCTCCCGGCGGCGGATCGTCTGGCAGCACGCGCTGCCCAACGCGCTGCCCTCCGCGGTCACCGTACTGGGCCTGCAGGTCGGCCAGCTCATCGCCGGCGCCGTGGTGGTGGAGCGGATCTTCGCCTGGCCGGGCCTCGGCCAGCTGATCGAACAGGGCGTGGTCCGCCGGGACTACCCCGTCGTGCAGGACCTGCTCCTGCTGGTCGTCGCCTGCTACGTCGCCGTCCAGCTGCTCACCGACCTCGCCTACACCTGGCTCGACCCCCGCGTCCGGTGGGAGTGACCCGATGACCATCACCGCCCCGGCCCTGCGCACCGCCCGTCCGCGCGGCCGCCACCGCCACCTGTCCGCCCTGCTGACCTGGCGCGGCCTCACCGGCCTCGCCCTGGTCGGCGTGACCGGCCTCGCCGGACTGCTCGCACCGCTGCTCACCGGCCTCGACCCGAACGCCCAGAGCGCCCTCGCCCTGGCCGGCCCGAGCGCCCGGCACCCGTTCGGCACCGACGACCTGGGCCGCGACGTGCTCAGCCGGGTGCTGCACGGCGTCGGCACCGACCTGACGATCATCCTCACCGCCGTGCCGATCGGCGCCGCGCTCGGCTGCGCGGCCGCCCTGCTCGCCGCCACCTCCCGGTGGGCCGACCTCGCCGTCCAGCGCGGCTTCGACCTGCTGCTCGCCTTCCCCGGGCTGATCCTCGGCCTGGCCGTCACCGCCGTCCTCGGCCCCGGGCGCTGGCCGGTCGTGATCGTCATCGCGCTCGTCGAGATCCCGGGCTTCGGGCGGCAGCTGCGGGCCGGCATCCTGGTCCAGCGGGAGCGGGAGTACGCCCTGGCGGCCCGCGTCGGCGGCTCCTCCCGGGCCCGCGTGCTGCTGCGCCACGTCGTCCCCAACGCCGTGGACCCGCTGATCGTGCAGACCGCCCTCGCGCTCTCGCTGGGCGTGTTCATCGAGGGCGCGCTCAGCTTCCTCGGCCTGGGCGTCCGCCCGCCGGAGCCCACCCTCGGCAGCATCCTCAGCCAGTCGGTGGCCTACCTGTCGACCGACCCGACCTTCGCGGCGGCCCCGTTGGCCGCCACCACCGCCCTGGTGCTCGGCTTCACGCTGATCGCCGAGGCCCTGAACCGGGGGATCCGCCGATGAACACCGTCCTGCGGGTCGACGACCTCACCGTGGCCTTCGACGGCTCCACCGCCGTCGACGGCGTGGGCTTCGAGCTCGCGGCCGGGGACACGCTCGGGATCGTCGGCGAGTCCGGCTCCGGGAAGTCCACCACCGCGCTCGCCCTGCTGCGGATGCTGCCGCCCGGCGGCCGGATCACCGCCGGCTCCGTCGAGCTCGCCGGCCGGGACCTCGCCGCCCTCCCGGAGGAGGAGCTGCGCGCGGTGCGCGGCCGGCGGATCGCGATGATCTTCCAGGACCCGATGTCCTCGCTCAACCCCGTCCTCACCGTCGGCCGCCAGCTCGACGAGGCGCTGCGCGCCCACGGCAGCCGCCCCCGCGCCGAACGGGCCGCCCGGGCAGCCGAGTTGCTCGACCTGGTCGGGATCCCGGACGCCGCCGGACGGCTGCGCGACCACCCCCACCAGTTCTCCGGCGGGCAACGCCAGCGCATCATGATCGCGCTCGCCCTCGCCCACGACGCCGAGGTGCTGGTCGCCGACGAACCGACCACCGCCCTCGACCCGACCGTCCAGCGGCAGATCCTGCGACTGCTCACCCGGATCAACCGGGAGACCGGCACGGCCCTGGTGGTGATCAGCCACGACCTCGGGGTGATCGCCCACACCTGCCGCCGGCTGCTGGTGATGCGCGGCGGCCGGGTCGTCGAGCGGGGCGACACCGCGGACGTCCTCGGCACCCCCCGGCACCCCTACACCCGAGAGCTCCTCGCGGCCGTCCCCCGGCTGGACGAGCCCTCGGCGGCCGCCGCCAACAGCACGCCGGGGGCCACCCCGCTGCTCACCGTCAGCGGGCTGGGCAAGACCTACGGCTCACGACGGCGCAGCGTCACCGCCCTGCACGGCGTCGACCTCACCCTGCACCCCGGCGAGACCCTCGGGCTGGTCGGCGAGTCCGGCTCCGGCAAGTCCACCCTGGCCCGGGCCCTGGTGGGCGCGCACCAGCCGTCCGCGGGCCGGATCCGCTTCCGCGGCGAGGAGGCGGGCCGCGCGCCGCACCGGGAGATCCAGATGGTCTTCCAGGACCCGTACTCCTCGCTCAACCCGCGGATGACCGTCGGACGGATCATCGCCGAGCCGCTGATCGCGCACCGCCTCGGCGACCGCGAACGGCGGGCCGCCCGGGTCGCCGAACTGCTCACCCAGGTCGGCCTGGATCCGTCGGCCGCCGACCGCCACCCCCGCGCCTTCTCCGGCGGCCAGCGCCAGCGCATCGGCATCGCCCGGGCGCTGGCCCCCGAGCCGAGCGTGCTGATCTGCGACGAGCCGGTCTCGGCGCTGGACGTCTCGGTCCAGGCCCAGGTGATCGAGCTGCTCGCCCGGCTGCAGCGCGAACTCGGCCTCGCCGTCCTCTTCATCGCCCACGACCTGGCCGTCGTCCGCCGGGTCAGCCACCGGATCGCCGTGATGCACCGGGGCCGGATCGTCGAGACCGGGCCGGCCGACCGCGTCGTCACCGCACCCGAACACCCCTACACCGCCGAACTCCTGGCCGCCGTACCGGCCCTGGACGCCGCCCGACCCACCACCCGGAGCACCGCATGACCGCCACCCCGACCACCGAGCCGCCCACCGGCCCGCACGGCGCCGACCCGCACCGGCGCGACCCCTACGCCGGCTTCCCCGGCACCGTCGGCCGCACCTTCCGCGAGTCCACCCCGGCCTGGCCCCGGCGCGTCCGCCCCCGCGAGGGCGCCCCCAACATCGTCGTCGTCCTGATCGACGACATGGGGTACAGCGACATCGGCCCGTTCGGCGCCGAGATCCCCACCCCGACCCTCGACCGCCTGGCCGCCACCGGCGTCAGGCTCGCCAACTACCACACCATGCCGCTCTGCTCCCCCGCCCGGGCGGCGCTGCTCACCGGTCTCAACCCGCACCGGGTCGGCTACTCCTTCGTCGCCAACGCCGACCCGGGCTTCCCCGGCTACGGCATGGAGGTCGCCGGGGACATCCCCACCCTCGCCGAGCTGCTGCACGACGCCGGCTACGCCACCTACGCCGTCGGCAAGTGGCACCTGACCCGCGACTCCGCCTCCAACGCCGCCGACGACCGCGCCAACTGGCCCCTGCAGAAGGGGTTCGACCAGTACTACGGTGTCCTGGAGGGCCTCACCAGCCTCTTCCACCCCCACCAACTCGTCCGCGACAACAGCCCGTTGGACATCGACGAGTTCCCCGACGACTACTACTACACCGACGACATCACCGACCAGGCCGTCAAGATGGTCAAGTCGCTGCGCGCCCACGACGCCGAGAAGCCGTTCTTCCTCTACCTCGCCCACAACGCCGTCCACGGCCCGCTCCAGGCCAAGCCCGCCGACCTCGAACGCCACCGCGGCCGCTACGACGGCGGCTGGGACGAGCTGCGCCGCAGCCGCTTCGCCCGCCAGCTCGCCGCCGGGCACTTCCCGCCCGGCACCGAACTGCCCGAGCGCAACTCCGAGGCCGGCCACGAGGTCGGCCCCTGGGACGAACTGACCGACGTCCAGAAGAAGTTGTACGCCCGCTACATGGAGGTCTACGCCGCGATGGTCGACAACGTCGACCAGAACCTCGGCCGCCTCACCGACACCCTCGAAGCCCTCGGCGAACTCGACGACACCATCATCGTCTTCACCTCCGACAACGGCGGCACCGGCGAGGGCGGTGCCGAGGGCACCCGCAGCTACTTCAGCCGCTTCGTCCACCACCCGGGCCTGCCCGAGGACTGGAACCCGGATGTCGAGCGCGAGATCTCCCTGATCGGCGGCCCGCAGAGCCTGGTGCACTACCCGCGCGGCTGGGGCATGGCCTCCAACACCCCGTTCCGCCTCTACAAGGGCCAGACCTACGCGGGCGGTGTCCGCGTCCCGTTCGTCCTCTCCTGGCCGGCCGGCCTGCCCCGCGCCGAGGGCGACACCGGAGTCCGCGCGCAGTACCAGTACGTCACGGACGTGCTGCCAACCCTGCTCGAACTCGCCGGCGTGGAACGGCCCTCCCGGCGGTCGGAGCACCCCGTGCAGGAGCTGGACGGGATCGCCTTCGGCTCCGTCCTGCGCGACGGCGCGGCCCCCAGCACCCACCCCGAGCAGTACTGCGAGATGACCGGCAACCGCAGCTACTACCGCGACGGCTGGAAGCTCGTCACCCTGCACCGCTTCGGCGCGCCCTACGACGACGAGGAGTGGGCGCTGTACGACCTGCGCACCGACCCCACCGAGATCCACGACGTCGCAGCCGAACACCCCGACCTGGTCAAGGAGTTGTCCGCCGCCTGGGAGGCCTCCGCCTGGCGCGACGGAGTCTTCCCGCTCGCCGACGGCAGCGGCGCCCTCGCCCTGCGCGGCCCCGAGGACGAGCGCCTGCGACGCCCCGTCACCCTGCTGGCCGGCACCCCCGAGCTGGAGCGCTACCGCTCCTCCCGGCTGATCTCCTTCCGCTCCTTCGTCGTCGAGGTCGCCCTCGACCGGCACCGCGACGGCGACCAGGGCGTGCTGGTCTCGCACGGCGACCAGGGCGGCGGCTACAGCCTGTACGTCGAGGACGGCCGGCTGCGGTTCGCCTACAACCAGTACGGCGAGCTGCTGGAGGCCGACGCGGGGCCCGTGCCGGCCGGTACCCGGCTGGTCGTCGTCGAGGCGACGGCCGTCGCCGACCTCAAATGGGAGTTCCGGCTGCTCGTCGACGGCGTCGAGGGCGGCCGGCTCGGCCCGGTCCACCAGCTGATCGGCATGGCGCCGTTCCAGGGCGTCAGCGTCGGCGTGGACCGCAAGTCCCCGGTGTCCTGGCCGGTGTACGAGCGGCACCGCTCGTTCCGCTACACCGGCGCCCTGCACTCCGTCACCTACCTGCCGGGCGAACCGGCCCCGTACGACCCGGAGACGGTCGCCCGGGCGCTGCGCGAGGCGGCGGCCGCCTTCGAGTGACGGCCGCGGCACCTCCGGGTGACGACGGCGGCCGCGGGCCCCGGGTGCCGACCCGGGGCCCGCTCCCTCCTGCCCCAGGCCTCCCACCAGCCACAAGTGCCCCCTCCCGAACGGCCGCCACCCGCGTTAGGCTCGGTCGGCGCGGTGCCCGGCCGCGCGTTCGACCGAGGGGGAGAGAGTGATCGGGGACCTGCTGCCGGACACCGTGGTGACCGAAGTGGCCTACGGCGACCCGCCGGAGGCCCGGCTGGAGCCCGAGGAGGCCGAGGCCGTCGCCCGGGCGGTGGAGAAGCGCCGCCGCGAGTTCACCACCGTCCGCCACTGCGCCCGGACCGCCCTCACCCGGCTCGGTGTCCCCTACCGCCCGCTGGTCCCCGGCCTGCGCGGGGCCCCGACCTGGCCGGACGGCGTGGTCGGCAGCCTCACCCACTGCGACGGCCTGCGCGCCGCGGCCGTCGCCCGTTCCGGCGACCTCCTCTCGATCGGCATCGACGCCGAGCCCGCACTGCCGCTGCCGGACGACGTCCTGGAGGCCGTCGCCCTGCCCTCCGAGCAGCGCCGGATCGCCGACCTGCTCGCCACCCACCCGGACACCCCGTGGGACCGCCTGCTGTTCAGCGCCAAGGAGTCGGTCTACAAGGCCTGGTTCCCGCTGACCGAGCTGTTCCTGGACTTCAACGAGGCCGAGCTGGCCCTCTCCCCCGACGGCACGTTCACCGCCCGGCTGCTCGTCCCGGGCCCGGTGGTCGGCGGCCGGCTCGTCCAGGGCTTCCACGGCCGCTGGGCCGTGCGCGACGGCCTGCTGGCCACGGCCATCGCGGTACCGGCCTGAGCGCCGCCGCCCGGCCCGCCTGAGCTCCGCCGCCCCGGTCCGGCCGGGGGCCGCCCCCGGTCCGACCGGAGCGATCCCCGGAGGGCGGCATATCCTCGACCCCGTGACCGTGACCTATGTGATCGATGGCACCCGGATCGACACCCTGGACGACTTCTGGGACGTCGTCGGCGAGACCATCGGCGCCGACGGCTACTTCGGCCGCAACCTCGACGCCTTCGCCGACTGCCTGCGGGGTGGCTACGGCACCCCCGAGGACGGCGACTACGTGATCGAGTGGCGCGACCACGAGACCTCCCGGCGCCACCTCGGCCACCCGGAGACGGTCCGTCAGCTGGAGCTGCGGCTCGGCCGCTGCCACCCCGCCAACCGCGAGCACGTGCGCGCCGAGCTCGCCGCCGCCCGGGCCGGGCGGGGGCCGACGGTCTTCGACTGGCTGGTGCGGATCATCGAGGAGGAGCACCCGGGGGGCCTGCGTCTGCGCTGAGGCCGGCCCGGTCGGAGCGCGGCCGGCGCGAGGGCGGCCGTTCCGAGGGCGGCCGGCACGCCGCCCGGCCCGGGGCGGGCCCTGGTCCACCCGGGTGACGCCCGCCCGCGCCGGGGCGCCCGGCCCTCACCCGAGGACGTCGGAGAGCCGGACGAACCGCCGCCCCGCCGCCAGCAGGCCCGGCACCGCCGCCGCCACGCCGGGGGCGGTGCCGCCGCCCGGGTGGTTCAGGTGCCCGATCACGATGGACCCCGGCGGGGCGGCGGCGACCTCCTGCCGGACCTGGGCGGCGCCGAGCGTCGCCCCGCCGTCCCCGTTCACGGTGAACCCCGCGACCCGTTCGCCCAGGTCGGCGACGATCCGGGTGGCGACGTCGTCGTAGTGCGCGGTGCCGGAGCGGAAGAACCGCACCGGGTGGCCGAGCAGCCCGGCCAGCTTCTGCGCGTTGCCCGCCACCTCGTCGTGCACCGCGCCGACGCCGTCGGTGCCGGCGATGCCGTAGGCGGAGCGACCGGTGACGGAGAGCGGCCGGTGCGCGGTCCCGTGGTTGCCGATCTCGAACAGCGGGTCCCCGGCGAGCTGCTCGAACACGTCCGGGTTGGCGTCGATCCAGCGGGCGTTCAGGAACAGGGTCGCCGGGACGGCGTTCGCGCGCAGGAAGTCGATCAGGTCGGCGTCGTAGCCGTTCCCGCCGGGGCCTCCGCAGGCGTCGAAGGTGAGCGCCGTCGCGCGCTCTCCGTCGGGCAGTTCGGTGATCACCCCGGAGACCTCCAGCCCCCATTCCGCGGGGGCGGTGCCGCCGTAGCGCTCCACCAGTTCAGCCCTGGTCGGCAGCCGGCCCGCGGTGGGCGGGGTGGCCGACGGGGTGGCCGGCCCCGCCTCGGTGGCCGACGGGGTGGCCGGCCCCGCCTCGGTGGCGGACGGGGCCGCGGACGGTATCGCGGTCCGGACGCCGGAGGCTGCTCCGGTCGCGGCGGAGGCCTGCTCGACCGCGGCGGCCGTCCCGGCCGCTCCCGTCACCGGTGCCGGGGCCGTCGCGGCGGGTCCGCCCCGCCCGGCGGCCGCGCACCCGGTCAGCGCGCTCCCGGCCATCGCTATCAGCAGTGTCCGTCGGTTCAGTGTCACACCCGCCTCCTCCACGACGATCCGATGTCAGGGCGATCCGGCGTCAGACCGGCCCGGCTCCGCGACGGTCCGACTCCGCGACGGTCCGGTCCCGCTCCGGCCCGTCGGACGCGACGCGACGCGGCACAGCACGGTGCAGGGCCGTGCGGCAGGACGCAGCCCTCACCGCGAGGCCGTCACCGCCTTCACCCATGAATATGAACCGACGATTCATCACGCCCCGCAACTCGCTGCCCCGCCCCCGGCCCCTCCTTCACCGACCCGCCCCACCCCCGTGGGCCCCGGCTCACCCCCGGTTCACCGCCCCGGGTAGGAACGCCGGCGGACCCGATCCCCAGCCCGGAGGCCACCCATGCCCACCGACCCAGGCTCCCCCCGCCCCGCCCGCCGCGACCTGCTGCGCACCGGCCTCGCCACCGGTGCCACCACCGCCCTCGGCCTCGCCGCGGGCGGCGGCCGGGCCGCCGCCGCGCCGGGCGCCGCCACCCCCGCCGACCGCACCCTCGTGCTCACCGGCCATCTCCCCACCGGCGCGCCCGACTTCGTCCACCTCCCGGTCGAAGTCCCGGACGGCGTGCGCGAGCTGGCCGTCTCCTACGGCTACGACAAGCCGACCGTCCCGGCCGGCACCCCCGGGAACTCCTGCGACATCGGCGTCTTCGACGAGCGCGGCACCGACCTCGGCGGCCCCGGCTTCCGCGGCTGGTCGGGCGGCTTCCGCACCGAGTTCAGCATCGCCCGCGACACCGCCACCCCCGGCTACCTCCCCGGCCCGATCAACCCGGGCACCTGGCACATCGTCCTCGGCCCCTACCAGATCGCCCCGCAGGGGCTCGACTACCGCGTCCAGGTCACCCTCCGGTTCGGCGCCCCCGGGCCGGAGTTCACCCCGCACTACCCGCCCGAGCGGGCCCGCGGCCGCGGCCGGGCCTGGTACCGGGGGGACTGCCACCTGCACACCGTGCACTCCGACGGGCGACGCCTGCCGGAGGAGGTCGCGGCCGGCGCCCGCGCCGCCGGCCTCGACTTCATCGTCTCCACCGACCACAACACCAGTTCCTCGCACGCCGTCTGGGGCCCGCTGGCCGGGCCGGACCTGCTGATCCTGCCGGGCGAGGAGGTCACCACCCGCAACGGCCACTGGCTGGCCCTCGGCCTGGAGGCCGGCCAGTTCGTCGACTGGCGCTACCGCTCCCGCGACGAGGAGTACCCGCGCTTCGTCCGCCAGGTGCACCGCTCCGGCGGCCTGGTCGTCCCCGCGCACCCGTACTGCCCGTACGTCGCCTGCCAGTGGAAGTTCGGCTACGAGCAGGCCGACGCCGTCGAGGTCTGGAACGGACCGTGGACCTACGACGACGAGTCCGCGGTCGACACCTGGGACGCCGGGCTCGCCGTCGCCCTGCGCGAGGGCCGCTCCTGGCTGCCCGCGATGGGCAACAGCGACGCGCACAGCGCCCCGCAGGTGATCGGCTCCCCGCACACCGTGGTGCTGGCCGAGGACCTCACCCGCGACGCCGTCCTCGACGGGATCCGCGCCGGGCGCAGCTGGCTGGCCGAGTCCTCCGCGGTGCGGCTGGAGTTCACCGTCACCGGGCACGGCCGCCGGGCCGGCATCGGCGAGGAGCTGACCGTCCCGGCGGACGCCCCGCTGGACGTTCGGCTCACCGTCTCCGGCGTCCCGGGCGGGACGGTCCGGCTGCTCACCGACGAGGGCCAGCTGCACCAGGAGTCGCTGCCCGCCGACGGCGCCGGCACGGTGGTCTGGCGCACCACCGCCTCGCTCGCCGCCTACGTCCGCGCCGAGGTGCGCCACCCCCGGCCCGACGGGACGCCCGGCCGGGGAAACGCGATGGGACCGGACCTCCCCTGGGGCCCGATGGCCGCCCTCACCAACCCGGTCGTGCTGCGCGCCGAGGAGTGAGCCGGAACGGCCCGGACGGCTCCGGGCCGGGCCGTGCGGCGGGCCCGGCCGCCCCGGGGAACCGGTCCGGCCATGAGGGGGGACGACTCGGGGCACCGGCGTGGACTAGGTTGATCCCCGAAAGCATCAGTCGTAGGGACGAGGCGGTCGGCTGTCCGCATCCGGGTCCGACCGGCCCTTTCGCACTCCGACCGCCTCGCCCCGGCTACCCGTCCGTCCCCGGCCCGCGAAGGGATCAGCAGCTGTGAACCGTACGACCGTAGGTGGGCCGGAGCTCGGGGGCGGCCGGGGTGCCGGGGGCGTCCTCGTCCTCGTCGACCCGTCCGGGGCCGGGAGGAGCGCGGTCGCGGGGCTGCTCGCTGCCGAGCTGCGACCGAGCGTCCACCTGCGCGCGCACGACTTCGTGCGGGTCATCCGCAACGGTCAGCTGCCGCCCCACCTGCCGGAGGCCGGGCGGCAGAACGCCACCGCCCTCGCCGCGGCCGCCCAGGCCGCCTTCGCGTACGCCACCGGCGGGTACCAGGTCGTCGTCGAGTGCCCGGCCGTCCCGCCCGCCCTCGACACCTTCCGCCGCGAGAGCCGCACCACCGGCGCCGCCCTCCACTACGTCGTCCTGCGCTCCGGTGCCGCCGCCGACGATCCGCAGGCCCCGGACGCAGGGGAGGCCCGGGACGCCCACGTGCTGGACACCGCCGGGCTCACCCCCGAGACCACCGCCAAGTCCGTGCTGGACGCGCTGACCCACCGCACCCACCTGCTCGGCTGGTAGCCCGCCCCGCCGCCCCGGGCGCTACGCGCCGACCGTGCCGTCGATGGCCTCGCGCAGGAAGTCGGCGTGGCCGTTGTGCCGGGCGTACTCGTGGATCAGGTGCAGCATCACCAGGCGCAGCGAGACCTCCGCCTGCCAGCGCGGCTGGTAGCCGGTGACGTCCAGCGAGGCGGCGGCGAGCTCGATCCGGCGGGAGTGCTCGACCTCGTCCTGCCAGGCGGCGAAGGCCTCGGCCCGGGTGGCGCCGGAGGCGTCGTAGGCCACCTGGTAGTCACCGTCCGGGGACCAGACCAGCGGGACGTCCTCGGCGTCGATGACCCGACGGAACCAGGTGCGCTCCACCTCCGCCATGTGCCGCACCAGCCCGAGCAGGGTCAGCGTGGACGGCGGGCTGGAGCGCCGGCGCAGCTGCTCGTCCGTCAGCCCCTCGCACTTCATCGCGAGCGTCGCCCGGTGGAAGTCCAGGAAGGCCCGCAGCATCTCGCGCTCGCCGCCGGTCAGCGGCGGGGCGGGGCGTTCGTCGGTGTTCACGGTGTCGGCTCTCCCTGCTCCGCGCCCGGCCCCCGCGGGCCGGGCTCCCCGGCCCGGACGACCGCCGGACCCTCGGGCCTGTCGCCGCCCCGCAGACGCGGGTTCGAGGACGGGCCCCAGCGGACTGTAGCGAAACGGCCACCGCACCCCCACCGGTTTTCCCTCCGGCAGCACCCCGCCCCGGAACTCCACTCCGCTCACTCACCGTGTTCACGATCTCACCGGTTTGGGTACGTACCTCGGCGCGCCCGAGGGCCGGGCGCGGCGACCAGGCGAGCAGCAGGAGACCGGACGACCCATGGACCAGAACCGCATCCCCCCGACCGTCCGCCGGACGTACGGCGCGGACGACCTCAGCACCGCCCCGTCATTCGGCGGCGGCTTCATCAACTTCGGCTACTGGCAGGGCATGGACCTCACCGCCCCGACCCCCGAGGACCGGGTGCACAGCCAGGAGCAGCTGTACCGCCGGGTGCTGCGGGAGTTCCCCGAACCGCGCGAGCACCGGCGGCTGGCCGAGGTCGGCTGCGGCCGCGGCCTCGGCGCCGCCCTCGCGCTGCGCGAGTTCCGCTTCGCCACCGTCACCGGGGTCGACATCCACCCCGACCAGGTTGAACGCGCCCGCGCAGTCAACGCCAAGGCCCTCGCCACCTACCCCGACCGCCTCGCCTACACCCTCGGCCCGGCCGACGACCTCCCCTTCGCCGACGGCTCCCTGGACGGCGTCTACTCCGTCGAGGCCGCCCAGCACTTCCGCGAGCTCACCGGCTTCGCCCACGAGGCCGTCCGGGTGCTGCGCCCCGGCGGCCGCCTGGTCGTCACCACCTTCTTCACCGCCGACGGGCCCGACGTCGCGGAACGCCTCAGCATCCTGCTCGGCAGCTTCGCCGACGGCCTCGACGTCCCCCACCCGCTCTCGGCCTTCACCGCCGACCTCGGCAAGGCCGGCTTCGGCGACGTGACCGCCACGTCCATCGGCGCCGACGTCTGGCCCGGCCTCGACCGCTACCTCGCCGACACCGTCCCGCCCGGCCACTGGAGCCGCAACTTCCACCACGCCTGGCGCACCGGCCTGCTCGACTACCACGTCGTCACCGCCGATCTCGCCTGAGCCCGTCCGCCGCTGCCCACCACCACCCACCGGTGCCCGCCCCGGACGGCCTCACGGACGGTTCCGTGGCGGCGGCCCGGCGGCGACCGCGACGGAGTAGCGTGGAAGGCAACCGAGGACATTCCGCACACCGGCATCAGCGTCGGCGTCGCCCTGGGTCTGACGGGTCCCTCGCGGACCGGACGGGCGGCTTCGCATGATGCCGGTTCCTCTCCCCTATCCCTCGTCCTCCGGACCGTGGCCGCCGCAGGGCTCCCCGCTGCTGCCGCGCCTGCTGCTGGAGCCCACGATGACGCGGGACGGCGTCTTCGACGGGGCCTGGTGGCCCCGCTCCAACCGCGTCGCCGCCGAGCTGCCCGACCTGATCACCGCGCTCGGTGCCCACTTCGGGCGCATCGTCCGGGTCGGTCTCGACACGGCGACCTGGGCGGGGGTCCCGAGGTCCGTCGTGGTCAACGGCCTGATGATCAAGATCAACTGGTTCGCCGGGAGCGACGCGACGATCAGCGTCACCCGGGGCTTCCAGGACCACATCCTCCTGCTGGTGGTGCCACCCGGCACCGACGCGCTGACGGCCGCCTCCGCGATGGCCGGCGCCTCGGCGACCGGGAACCACACGCCGGCGGCCGAACTGCTGCTCGCCCGCGCAATGCGGAGCGGCCCGGGCCCGGACGCACCGGACGGACCCCCGACACGGCTCCCGATCTGAGCACGCCCCGGACCCGCGCGGGCCCCGGAACGTCACAGGCCGTCCCCACCTCACGGTGGGAACGGCCTGTGACCTTCAAGAACGCCGGTTCGGACGACGCGGGCCCGGGCCCGCGCCCCGCCCCCGGCCGGGGGCGGTGGTCCTACAGCGGGCGGATGTTCTCGGCCTGCGGGCCCTTCTGGCCCTGCGTGACGTCGAACTCGACCTTCTGGCCCTCGAGCAGCTCGCGGAAGCCGCTGGCGTTGATGTTCGAGTAGTGGGCGAAGACGTCGGGGCCGCCACCCTCCTGCTCGATGAAGCCGAAGCCCTTTTCCGCGTTGAACCACTTCACGGTACCGGTGGCCATGGGAGATCTCCTTCGAGAGACTTTTCGAAGCCTGCACGGTGCAGACTTTCGCGTCGCCGCGATGAGAACCCACCGGGAAAGATCCGGAAAAACAGAAAATGCGCCCGCAGCGATCAGCAGGCGCACACAAAGTCCATGGGAACCACAACTGCAACTACCTCGACTGTAGCAGGATCCGGTCCCGACCGGCGGAAAATCCGGGGGAATTTTCCGGCCCGGCCACCGGATGGCGGTACCTCCGGCCCCGCCGCACCCGGAACGCCCTTGGTCCGGGAGGAACTTGCCGCCACGCCCCGCCACGCCGCCCGGTCCGGAATCTTTCTCCGGGCTGCCACCCCGCCCCCCGACCGGAGGATTCCCGGCGACGGGAAATCCGCTGCTCCCCACCGGCCCGGCGGGCGGGTTTTCGGAGCATACTGGCCACGATGAGTAAAACACCGGCAGTCCGACGCCCCCTTCCCACCAGCCCTTTCAAAGCCAAGCCCGACAAACCGCCCAAGCACTTCGCGGTGGGTGACCGCGTCACCCACGACAGGTACGGTCTCGGCCGCGTCATCGAGGTGGAGGACGGAGCCAGCGCCGCGGTGCTGGTCGACTTCGGCTCGCGACAGGAGCGGATAACGCCGCCGTACGCGGCGATGTTCGTCCTCTGACCGGCGCTCCGACGACGGCACCGGCCCCTCCCCGGGAGCCGGTGAACCGAAGCGCGGGGCAGCGCCGTTGGAGTCAGTGGTGGGCGGTCGGCGTGTTGTGGGGCACGCCGCCGCACACCACGAGCACTCTGCGCACCGCACCGCCGCCGCACACCACGAGAACGCCGCGCGGCAGGACGGCGGCCCGGGCCACGGGCCAGGCCGCCGACGAGGAAGCCCCCACCGGAGCACGGTACTGCCGTGCTCCGGTGGGGGCTTCGTCGTTCCCCGGACGCCCCGGACCGCCCCGACGGGCCCACCCGGCCCACCCTCGACGGCGGGCGGGCGGTGCGCCACACTCTCCCCAGCAGCACCCGCGCTCCCAACGCACCGGTACGACGTCGCGACCCACCGCCACAACGGAGAGCCACACGGTGACCACTCGTCAACTGCTGGAGATCCCCTTCTCGTCCGGCCGGTCCGGGGCCGGCCCGGCCACCTGGGGGCAACGCGCCATCTGGGACGCCGTGAGCCGGCTGCCCGCGGCCGACGCACCGCGGTACAACATCGGCACGGCGGCGCCGATCGACCCGGGGCTGCCGCTCCCCGTCGTGCTGGGCGGCCTGGAGCAGCTGCTGCACCTGCACGACTCCCTGCACACCAGGCTGCTGCCGGACGGCGACGGCGGTCTGCGCCAGGTCGTCGACCCGGACGGACGGCTGGCGGTGGAGGTCCGCACCTGCCCGGGCAGCACCGGCCCGGACCGCACCGGCGTGGCGGAGGCCGGCGCGCGACTGCACGAGGAGCTGTCCGCCCGGCCGTTCGACACCGCCGAGCAGTGGCCGCTCCGGGTCGGCGTGGTGGAGGCCGACGGGCTGGCCCGCTACGTCAGCCTGGTGCTCTCGCACACGGCGGTCGACGGCTCCGGGATGAACCGCCTGGTGGCGGACCTCACCGCGCTCTGCCTCGGCAGCTCACCGGCGGACCTGGCCGAGCTGCGCGAGCCCGCCCGGCAGCCGCTGGAGGAGGCGGCGTTCCAGGACTCCGAACGCGGCCGGAAGCGCGACGCGGGAGCCCGCAAGCAGTTCCTGCGCAAGCTGCGCCTGGGCCCGGCCCGGCTGTTCCCGCCGCCCGCCCCGCCGGCACCGGACGCCCCCGCCGCGCCGTTCCCGAACGCCGTCCTGCGCTCCCCCGCCCTGCCCGCGGCGGTGGAGCGGGTGGCCGCCGCGCACCGGGTGAGCTCCTCCTCGGTGCTGCTGGCGGCGACGGCCGCGATGACGGCCCGGCTGTCCGGCACTCCGGAGGCGGTGCTCAACGTCGTGGTGAACAACCGCTTCCTGCCCGAGCTGACCAACGCGGTGAGCGTCGTCGCGGGCGACGGCCTGTTCCACCTCCCGGATGCCACGGCCGAGTTCGGCGACGTCGTCCGGCGCACCCACGCCGCCGCGATCGGCTCCTACCGGCACGCCTACTACGACAAGCTCCGGTTGAGCACCGAGATCGAGCGACTCGCCGCCGAGGGCGTTCCGCTGGCCGACCGGTCGTGCGTCTTCAACGACACGCGCGAGCTGGTCCCGGCGGCGCCGGAGCCCGACGGGGGCCCGCGGCAGGAGACCACCCTCAGCTGGCCGGTGGAGTTCGAGCCGCGCCCCGGCCTGACCTACGCCCTGGACGCGCTGCAGTCCCCCGAGGCCCTGAGCCTGGCCATGACCGCCGACCCGGCGGTGCTCCCGCGCCCGGCGGTGGAGCGCTTCCTCTACGGGATCGAGGAGTTGATCCTCACCGAGGCCCACACCGTCGGGGCCGACCACTCCGGGTCGGACCCGCGGGCCTGACCGTCCGGCCCGGCAAGTGCGGCCGCGGGCGCGGTGGTTGACCATCCCTCGTGTTCAACCACCGCACCCCGCAGTCGAATCACGGCAGCGCCGCCCGTCCCGACCGTAGGCTGAGCCCATGCGGATCCTCATTCTCGGCGGCACCTCCTTCGTCGGCCGCGCGATCGCGGACGACGCCCTGCGCAGCGGTGCCGAGGTCACCCTGTTCACCCGGGGCCGGACCAACCCCGGCCTCTTCCCGGACGCCGTCCACCTGGTGGGCGACCGCGACACCGGCGACTACGACGCCCTGCGCGGCGGTTCCTGGGACGCCGTCGTGGACGTCACCGGCTACCGCCCGCACCAGGTCGACCAGGCGATGGACGCACTCGGCGACCGGGTCGGCCGCTACCTCTTCGTCTCCAGCCACTCGGTCTACGAGCAGGAGGGCCTCGCGCCCGGCTCGGACGAGTCCGCCCCGCTCCGGGCGCCGCTGCGCGAGGCGGCGCAGCTGACCGACGCGACGTACGGCCGGCTCAAGGTGGCCTGCGAGGACGACGTGAGGGCCCGCTACGGCGATCGGGCGACGATCGTGCGGCCCGGAAAGGTGGCGGGCCCGCACGACGACCAGCGCGGGCTCACCTACTGGGCCCGCCGGGCCGCCCAGGGCGGGCGGATCGCACTGCCGGGGCGCCCGGAGCAGCCCGTCCAGCTGGTCGACGTGCGCGATCTGGCCCGGCTGGTGGTCCGGCTGGTCCAGGACGACCGGGCGGGCGCCTTCCACGCCGTCGGTCCGGCCGAGCCGACCACCCTGGGCGCCCTGATCGCCACCTGCGCCGAGGCGGCGGGCATCGAGGCGGAGGTCGTCCCGGTACCGCCGGAGAGCTCACCGCAGATGTTCTTCCCGCTGGTGCGGCCGGAGCCGACCTGGACCGGCCAGCAGCGCAGCGCGGCGCGGGCGCGCGCGGCCGGCCTGCCGGCGACCCCGCTCGCGGTGACGGCCGCCGACGTCCTCGCCTGGGACCGGGAGCGCGGCGAGCCGCCGCTCGGCCACGGCTTCACCCCCGAGCAGGAGGCCCTCGCCCTGGCGAGCGTCGCGCGGTCGCGCTGACCGGTCCCGGTGCCGCGGTCCCGCTGAAGGGGCGCTCACCCGGCCGGATCCGCGCCGGGCGTGCCTCAGACCTGGCCCGGTCCGCCGCCGGCCGACAGGGACTCCTCCTCCTCGGCCGGGGCCTCGGCCTGCACGCCCGGACGCAGACCGACCATCGCCACCACCGCGGCGGCGGCCATGAAGGCCGCCATCCAGTAGAGGACCGTCTGGGTGGCGTGGGCGAAGTCGACCCGGAAGAAGTCCGGGATCGCCGAGGTGCTCCCGCCACCGCTCTGGGCCTGGACCTGGGAGAGGTGCGCGGCCGTGGACTCCGCCTGGTCCTGCGGCAGGCCCTGGGCGACCAGGGAGTCGGTCAGCCCGGACCGCAGGTCGGTGACCAGGACGGTGCCGAGCACGGCCAGTCCCAGGCTCGCGGCGTAGTTGCGGACGGTCTGGGTGATGCCGGTCGCCTCGCCGTAGGACAGCCGGGAGGCGCGGTTGACGGCGTCCGTGCTGGCCGGGCTGAGCATGAAGCCCATGCCGGCGCCGGCCAGCACGATGTCCCACTGCTGCTCGCTGAAGCTCAGCGTGGTGGCATCGCCCGCCCACAGGTAGAACCCGACGGCGGCCAGCACGCACCCGAGCACCACCGGCCGCTTCGCGCCGCCCCGGTCGAGCATCCGGCCGCCGAGCTGCGAGGCGATCACGAACCCGATGAAGAAGTAGAGCAGGAAGATGCCGGCCTCGGAGGAGGAGTCGCCGAGCGCGATCTGCGCGTACTCGCTGGAGAAGAAGAACACCGGGACGAACGCCAGCATCGAGATGCCGAGCACCACGTTCTGCACGGAGAACGCGCGGATGCGGAAGATGTCCACCTGGATCAGCGGCGAGGCCGTGCGCTTCTCGACGACCGCGAAGACGACCAGCAGCAGCACCCCCGCCGCGATGCAGAGCCCGATCGCCGGGTTGGACCAGCCCCAGACCTGCGACTGCTGGAACCCGAAGACGCTCAGCCCGACGCCGCCGGCGATCAGGACCAGGCCCCGGTAGTCCATGGGCGCGGGCCGGCTCTGCGTCACCGGCTTGGAGATCGCGATCAGCACCAGCGCGATCGCGGCCACCGGCAGGTTCACCCAGAAGATGGCCCGCCAGGTCCATTCGGTCAGGTAGCCGCCGAGGACCGGGCCGATCGCGGTCAGACCGCCCGCGATGCCGAAGAACAGGGCCAGGGCCCGCCCCCGCTCGCGCAGGACGAAGTTCTGCACGACGATCGCCAGCGCCGCCGGGAACATGATGGCGCCGCCGACGCCCTGGACGGCGCGGAAGGCGATCAGCCAGGCCTCGGCCAGGCTCCCGGTGGGGGTGAAGCCGCAGCAGGCCGAGGCGCCGGCGAAGACCAGCACGCCGAGCACCACCATCTTGCGGTGCCCGACGGTGTCGGCGAGCCGCCCGCCGAAGGCGAAGAACGCCGCCAGGGTGAGCAGGTAGGCGTTGACCACCCACTGCACGCCCGTGCTGGTGAGGTCCAGCTCGTGCTGGATGTTCGGTACGGCGATCGACACGATGGTCTGGTCGATGAAGGTCATCGAGACGGCGAAGATCATCGCCGCCAGCACCAGGTAGCGCGGGGATCCGCCGGCGGGAGCAGTGCTCACGGTTCGCTCTTCCCTCCGGGGTGCGTCCGCGCGTCGACTGCCGGCGGATCACCTGTGGGACGGGCCCGTACCCCGGCGGGGCGGGCCCGGCTGCTGCCGTTGGTTCGGCGGATCTCATGCTAGGGCCGGGCCCGACGGGCCGCCCGACGGAGCGGTGCGGACGGGTCACCCGGCGCGGGGGCCCCGCACCGGGTGACCGGGCGCCTCGGGCCCGGGCCCCCGTCAGTGCCCTTCGTCGTGCACCGAGTTGGTCTCCTGGATCTTCTTCCAGGACTTGGGCTCCACCGGCACCCCGCCGCCGGACTGCCCGTCGGCCCGCCCCGCGTCCGCGCCCGGTACGAGCGAGGCCTTCGCCGGCGCCCCCGCGGGCACCGGGCCGAGGGCCGGCTTGGAGGCGGTGAACAGCCAGGTGTTCAGGAGGTCGCCGAGCTTCTTCCCGGAGACCTTCTCCGCGTACGCCCGGAAGTCCGCGATGGTGGCGTTGCCGTAGCGCCGCTCGGTGGGCCAGCCCTTGAGGATCCGGAAGAACGCGTCGTCCCCGACGGTGTTGCGCAGCGCCTGGACGGCCACCGCACCGCGGTCGTAGACGGCGCCGTCGAACTGGTTGTCCGGGCCCGGGTCACCCGGCTTGACGGTCCAGAACCTGTCGTCGGCCGGGTGCGAGGCGTAGACGTAGTCGGCGAGCTCCTGCGCGGTGCCCTCGTTCTCGTGCTCGGACCAGAGGAACTGCGCGTACCGGGCGAAGCCCTCGTTCAGCCAGATGTCGCTCCAGCCCGAGAGCGAGACGCTGTCGCCGTACCACTGGTGGGCCAGCTCGTGGACGACCACCGAGGTGTTGGAGCCCTTCGCGAACTGCCGGGGGCTGTAGTAGACGCGGGTCTGGGTCTCCAGGGCGAAGCCGGTCCTGGTGTTGGGCACGTACCCGCCGACGGAGCTGAACGGGTACTCGCCGAAGTAGCCGCTCAGCCAGTCGACGAGTTCCCCGGTGCGCTCGACGCTGGCGCGGGCGGCGTCCGCGTTGTCGCCGAGGTCCTTGCTGTAGGCGTTGTAGACGGGCAGCCCGCCCGGGGTCGTGTCGGTGGTGACGTCGAACTTCCCGACCGCGAGGGTGGCCAGGTACGTCGCCTGGGGCTTGTTCTCGCGCCAGCTGAAGCGGGTCCACCCGGCCTGCGAGCTCTTCCCGGCGAGGACGCCGTTGCTGATCACCTCGTTGCCGTCCGGCACCAGCACGGAGACGTCGAAGGTGGCCTTGTCGCTCGGGTGGTCGTTGCTGGGGAACCACCACCAGGCCGATTCGGGCTCCCCGGCCGCGACGGCACCGTCGGGCGTGCGCTGCCAGGCGGTGAAGCCGTACTTCTTCACGGTGGACGGGACGCCCTTGTAGCGGACGACCACGGTGGCCTGGGCGCCCTTGGCGAGCGGCCGGGCGGGCGTGACCTCCAGCTCCTGCTCCCCGCTGGCGGCGAAGGCGGCGGGCCGCCCGTTGACGCGGACCTCCTGGACGTCCAGCGCGAAGTCCAGGTTGAAGCGGGAGAGGTTGTCGGTGGCCGTGGCGAGGATGGTGGTGGTGCCCTCCAGCTCATCGGTGGCGGGCTGGTACTTCAGCCGGATGTCGTAGTGCGAGATGCGGTAGCCGCCGTTGCCGTAGGTCGGGTAGTAGGCGTCGCCGGCCCCGGCCGCGCCGGGTTTGAAGTCGGCGGCCGCGGCGGGGACGGTCAGGAGCAGGCTCAGGGCGCCGGCGGCGGCGGAGACGATCAGCCTCTTGCGCACGTGGTCCTCCAGGATCACTGGGACGAAGGGTCGGATCGATCCTTGTCCCGGTGCGCCCCGCTCCACTCCCGGATTGTGAGATGTTCATGATAAGAAACAGGCCGAAATCACGCCGCCGCGCCCCGGACACCCGCCTCAACACTCCCGGGGGCCGCACCGGCCCCACACGCCGCTCCCCGCAGGGCCCTCACCCCCCGAGCGCCACCGGCGCCCGCACCAGCGAGCCGTACTCCGTCCACGAGCCGTCGTAGTTCTTCACGTGCTCGTACCCGAGCAGCTCGGTCAGCGCGAACCAGGTGTGCGCGGAGCGCTCCCCGATCCGGCAGTAGGCGATCACCTCGCGCTCCGGCTCCACCCCGTTGGCCGCGTACAGCGCCCGCAGCTCCTCCGCCGAGCGGAACGACCCGTCGTCGTTGGCCGTCTGCGACCAGGGGACGTTGACCGCGCCCGGGATGTGCCCGGGCACCTGCGCCTGTTCCTGCGGCAGGTGCGGCGGGGCGATCAGCTCGCCCCGGAACTCGGCCGGTGAGCGGACGTCGACCAGCACCGCGTCCGAGCCGGGCTTGGCGAACACCTCGGCCTTGCCGAGCACCTCGTCGCGCAGCGCGCGCAGCTCAGGCCGTTCCGGCCCGGCCAGTCGGTAGGAGGTGTGCTGGTAGTCCATCACCTCCTGGGTGAGCGCCCGCCCCTCCAGCTCCCACTTCTTGCGCCCGCCGTCCAGCAGCCGCACCGGGCCGAAGCCGCGCAGCCGCAGCAGCCAGTAGGCGTAGGCGGCGAACCAGTTGTTGTTGCCGCCGTAGAGCACCACGCCGGTGTCGTCCTCCACCCCGGCCGCCCGCAGCAGGTGCTGGACGCCCTCCCGGTCGACGTAGTCGCGTCCGATCCGGCTGTGCAGGTCGGTGGTCCAGTTCCAGCCGACGGCGCCGGGGATGTGGTCCCGGTCGTAGGCGGTGCTGTCCTCGTCCACCTCGACGACCCGGACCGTCCCGTCGTCCAGGTGGTCGGCCAGCCACTCGGTGCGGACCAGCGTCTCGGGGTGCGCGTAGCCGTTGCCGGTCATCCGGGGGCCTCCTTCGCTCTGCCCGGGGCCGCCGGGCGGAGCGCCCGGGACCGCACTGGACCGGGCCCGCGGGCGCGCACGCACCGGTGCACCTCGGACGGACCGGCCACTATCGAACGTACGTCGGACGCGGCACCCGGGCCACCCCGGGAGTGGGCCCGCGATCGGGGACGCCCACGAACGCCGGACGGCCCGGGGCCCGGCCGCTGCCGGTCACCGGGCCGTCCCGTGGGTCGGCGGGTTCCGTCCGCCTCAGGAGAAGATCACCGAGCGGAGCCTCAGGCGGTCGCCGAGCTTCTTGCCCGGGTTCATCACGTAGTAGGTGTCGCCGTCGCAGTGCGCGTCGAGGAAGACGGTGGCCGTCGAGGTGGTGAAGTTCTCCGGCGCGAAGGCCGGCAGGTTCCCGATGTCCGGCAGGTCGATGCACACGCGGCTCTCCGGGTCGGCCAGTCCGGTCGGGATCCCGATCGGCGGGACCCCGACCCTGTAGAGGAAGTCACCGGTGGCCGCGGTGGCGGAGGTGGGGACGGCGAGGACGAGGGTGGCGGCGCTGGCGAGGGCCAGAACGGTGTTGCGCAGACGCATGGGTGAGGGCCTTTCAGGTGGTACGCGGCGGTACCGGGTTCATTGGTGCGAGATCACCCTAGAGGCCGAAAATCCGCAGAAACGGTTCATCTAGTGCACCCTTTCGAGTGGTTTAAGCGGAAAGGCCGCGACCTTTCGGCTCACCCATGGCCCCCTCAGTTCGGCGGAGCCGTGAAGTAGTAGCCCGAGTCGACCAGCACCGGCAGGTACGCCTTCAGCGCGGCGACGGTCTGCGAGCGGTCCCCGCCACCGTCGTGGTTGAGCACGATCGCCCCGGGCCGGACGTCCTTGAGGATCCGGTCGGTGATCGCCGAGGTGCCGGGCCGGGCCCAGTCCCGCGGGTCCACCGACCAGGCCATGTTCCGCATCCCGAGGTCCGCGGCCACCTTGAGCGACTCCGTCGACCAGTCGCCGCCGGGCGCCCGGAACCAGGTGGGCAGCCGGCCGGTGGTCCGGTGCAGCAGGTCCGAGGTGCGCTCCAGCTCGTCCCGGACCTTGCCCTCGGACAGGTTCCGCAGGTCCGGATGGGTCCAGGTGTGGTTGGCGATGTGGTGGCCCCGGTCGGCGATCTCCCGCACCAGCTCCGGGTACTGGACGGCGTTCTCCCCGATCAGGAAGAAGGTCGCCCGGATCCCGTGCTGCTGGAGCAGGGACAGCACGGTCGGCGTGTACCGCGGGTCCGGGCCGTCGTCGATGGTGAGGGCCACCACCCGCCGTTCCGCGTCGAGCTCGTACACCGGCTTGCTCTCCGCCGTGGAGATCGTGTGGCGGACGGTCTCGACGCTCGGCCCGGCCGGGGCGGCGGCGGCCGGTGGCGCCGAGGGCGCGGCGGACGGCGTGACCGGGGCCGCGCCCGGTGTCGCCTCGGGGCCGGCCAGGGACTCGTTGAACCCCTCGGGCGCCGCCGCCGCGGTGGGGCCGCCCCCACCGCCCCAGGGGCTCCGGCAGCCGGCGGCGGCTCCGAGCAGGGACATCCCGGCGGCGACCAGCAGCAATCTTCGCGAAGTAATCTGACGATCTGACGACATGTCGAATGCTTCCCCCGGCGGACATCGCCGCTCCCCGCGCGTGACCCCGACGGACCCGATCACCACTCCGACGGCCCAAGGCGGCCGCACCCCCGGCCGTCCGTACGCCACACTTCCCGGACCGGGCACCCGGCGCCCCCGGGGGGCCGCTACGCTGGGCCTCCCCAGTATGATGATCTGCCATCAGAGGACGTGGCCATGACGACAAGTCAGGACTTCCCCGACCAGGGCACCCGCGACGAGGACGCCGCCGAGCCGAGCCAGTGGGAACGTTTCGGCGTCGACACCACCGCCCCGCACTCCGCACGCGTGTACGACTACTGGCTGGGCGGCAAGACCAACTTCCCGCCGGACCGCGCCATGGGGCAGGCCATCGAGGAGGCCGTGCCGAGCGTCAAGGAGATGGCCAAGGCCAACCGCGCCTTCCAGGGCCGGGCCGTCCGCCACCTCGCCCGGGAGCACGGCATCCGGCAGTTCCTCGACCTCGGCACCGGCATCCCCACCTCGCCCAACACCCACGAGATCGCCGAGGCCGTCAGCCCCGGCACCCGGGTGGTCTACGTCGACAACGACCCGATCGTGCTCGCGCACGCCCGCGCCCTGATGGTGTCCAGCCCGGCCAGCCGCACCACCTACATCCACGCCGACCTGCGCAAGCCCGAGGAGCTGTTCGCCGACCCGGCGCTCACCGCCACCCTCGACCTCACCCAGCCGGTCGGGCTGCTGATGATCGCCGTACTGATGCTGATCGCCGACGAGGACGACCCCTGGGGCCGGGTCGCCGCCCTGCGCGACGCCCTGCCCGCCGGCAGCTGCCTCGCCCTCACCACGCCGACCCAGGACTTCGACCCGGTGGCCGTCGGCAAGGTCACCGAGGCCGCCCGGGCCGGTGGGATGACCCTCGTCCCGCGCACCCACGACGACGTCCTGCGCTTCTTCGACGGCTGGGACCTGGTCGAGCCCGGGCTCGCCCCCGTCCTCGGCTGGCGCCCGGACGGCGAGCCGCCGGCGGACCCGAAGGCCGCCTACTACTGGGGCGGCGTCGCCGTGAAGCGCTGACCGGACGGGCCCGGTGGGAGGCCGCGACTCCCACCGGGCCCGTTCCGCTCACTTCAGCAGCCGCGACAGCCGCCGGTCCGCCAGCGGCTTGCCCCCGGTCTGGCAGGTCGGGCAGTACTGCAGCGAGGAGTCCGCGAAGGAGACCTCGCGCACGGTGTCCCCGCAGACCGGGCAGGGCAGACCGGTGCGGCCGTGCACCCGCAGCCCGAGCTTCTTCTCCGCCTTCAGCTCCCCCGCCGCCAGCCCGCGCGAGCGCTCCACCGCGTCCCGCAGGGTGGTCCCGAGGGCCTCGTACAGCCGTGCCGTCTCCTCGTCGGTCAGGCTGGACGCCAGTTTGAAGGGCGACATCCGGGCCGCGTGCAGCACCTCGTCCGAGTAGGCGTTGCCCACCCCGGCCAGCACGGTCTGGTCCCGCAGCACGCCCTTGAGCCGGCGCCGTTCGCCGTGCAGCAGGGCCGCGAAGTCGGCCGCGGTGAACGCCGGGTCCAGCGGGTCCGGACCGAGCCGGGCCACCCCGGGCACCTCGGCCGGGTCCGCCACCACGTAGACCGCCAGGCCCTTCTTGGTGCCGGCCTCGGTCAGGTCGAAGCCGTCCCCCGCCTCCCCCGCCAGGCGCAGCCGCAGCGCCAGCGGGTTGCGCGGGCTCGGGCGGGGCGGCTCGGCGGGCAGCGCGTCCTTCCAGCGCAGCCAGCCGGCCCGGGCCAGGTGGACCACCAGGTGCAGCCCGCCGGCCTCGACGTCCAGGAACTTGCCGTGCCGGCTCACCCCGCCGACCGTCCGCCCCTCCAGCGCCGTCACCGGCGGGTCGTAGGTCTTCAGCGCGCTGATCGCCACCGGCTGCACGCGGGCGATCTCGCGCCCGGTCAGCCGCTCGGCCAGGAAGGCGCTCAGCGCCTCGACCTCCGGCAGCTCCGGCATGCGCCCAGTCTCCCGCAGCCCCGCGCCGGGCGCCCGCCGGTGCCCGACCGCCGGCCGGTGCGGGCCCGGGACCGGCGGCCGGGCCGCACCCGCTTTGCCCGGGCACCGTCCGCGGGCGCAGGCTGGTACCTGAGGAGGGCGCATGAACACCCTTGAGGAACAGATCGACGTCGCCGCCCCCGTCCTCGCCGCCTGGGAGCAGCTGCACCGGGTCCACGAGTACCCGCGGTTCGTCGACGGCGTGCACAGCGCCCACCCGCACGGCCGGAACCTGGCACACCTCGGGGTGGCGATCGGCGGCGCCGAGCGGGCCGTGGACACCGAGATCACCGACCGCGGCCGGGGCCGGGTGATGTCCTGGCGCACGCTCGACGGGATCCCGCTGAGCGGCGCCTTCGCCCTGCTGCCGCTGGACGCCCGGCGGACCAGGGTGCAGATCCGGGTGGAGTACGACCCGGCGGCGCTGCGCGAGGCGATCGGCGGGCCCGGCGGGTTCGCCCTGGCCGGGGCGATCGAGCGGGCGGTCCGGGGGGACCTGGAGCACTTCCGCGAGCTGGTCGAGGCCCGGGTGAGTCCGCCGGGGCCGGACCGGTAAGGACGACATAAGGCCAGCTCAGAGCGGGTGGTGAGGCTGTTCACAGCGGGCCCTCGGGCCGCCGGGTTCGCCGTCGACCTGTGGCAGACTCGATGGCGATGGACATCGGCCCGGTCACCAGGACGCTTCGCGCGGCGGTCTTCGCCGCGCTCGTCGTGCTGCTCGCCGGGCTCGGCCAGGTGGTGGTCACCGGCCGCGCGCTGCCGGTCGGCACGCTGGCCCTCGCCTCCGTCGCCGTGTTCGCGGCGGCCTTCGCCGTGGCCGGCCGCGAACGCGGCTACCCGGCGGTCGCGGCGGTGTTCCTGCCGCTGGAGCTCGGCGTCAGCGCCCTGTTCGACCTCGCGCAGACCTCCTGCCCGTCCCTGCCGCCCGGCTCCGCGCACGGCTTCCAGCCGCTGCTCTGCGGCGGCGGCTCGCTGGGCGGCTTCCTGCTCGGCCACGGCGTCTCCCAGCAGACCGGCGTCCTGCTGCTCCTGCTGCTGCACACCGTGATCGCGCTGTCCGCGGCCTTCTGGCTGCGCCGGGCGGACGCCGCGCTGGCCCGTCTCGCCCGCGCCGTCCGGATGCTGGGCGATTTCCTGCACCGGCACGTCCCGGCGGCCGCCCGCTGGCTGCGGCTGCTCGCCGCACCCGTCCCGGCCCGGCCGGTGGCGCGGGTGCCGTTCCCCCGGGCCAGCCGGGCCCTGGTGCCCGCCGAGGACGTCGTCGTCCGCCCGGCCGTCCGGCGCGGTCCGCCGGCGTTCGCCCCGGCCGGCTGAGCCCCGGCGCGTCCCGCGGTCCCCACGGACCGCTCCCGACGCGTCCCCGCCTCGACCGGTCCTCTCGCCCGCGCGCAGCCCCGCCCCCGAGCCGGCGCGCGCCGCCCCTCCGCACGCCCGAGAGCACAGGACGACGACACCCATGAGCAACACCCGCAAGACCGCCGCCAAGACCAACGCCACCGAGCGGATGCGCGCCGCCCGCGCCCAGGCCGAGCGCTCCGACCGGATCCGCCGCCGGGTGGTGGTCGGCGCCGCCTCCGCCGCCGTGCTGGCCCTCGCCGCGGGCGTGGCCCTCGCCGTCGGCGGCTCCTCCGGCTCCGGCGACGCGGCCGCGAACGGCCCGCTGGTCGTCCCGGCGAACGCGGGCGGCCCGAACGGCACCGTGATCACCTACGGCAAGGCCGACGCCCCGCACACCCTGGAGGTCTACGAGGACTTCCGCTGCCCGTTCTGCGAGCAGCTGGAGACCACCACCGGTGCGACCATGCAGCAGCTCGCCGACGCGGGCACCTACAAGATCGAGTACCACCTGGCGACGTTCCTGGACAAGAACCTGGGCGGCAAGGGCTCGCGCACCGCGCTGGCCGCGGCCGGGGCCGCGCTGAACGAGGGCGTGGACAAGTTCAAGCAGTTCCACGACGTGCTCTACGCCAACCAGCCCGACGAGCGCAGCGACGCCTTCGGCGACGTCAACCACGTCCTCGACCTGGCCGGCAAGGTCCCCGGCCTGAAGACCGACGGCTTCGTCAAGGCCGTCCAGGACGGCACCTACGCGCCGTGGGCGGCCAAGGTGAACGAGGAGTTCAACAACAGCGACGTCACCGGCACCCCGACCGTCAAGCTGGACGGGAAGAAGCTGGACGTCCTCACCGGCGGCAAGGCCGTCAGCCCCGAGCAGTTCACCGCGCTGGTCAAGCAGGTGACCGGATGACGACCGCCGCCCCCGCCGCGCGGACGTACGGTGCGAGCCGCCCGTTCGCCTGGCTGCTGCTGATCGGCGGCGCGGTCGGGCTGTTCGCCTCGGCGGTCCTCACCCTGGACAAGATCCGGCTGCTGAAGGACCCGTCGTACGTCCCGAGCTGCAACATCAACCCGATCATCAGCTGCGGCTCGATCATGCGCAGCGACCAGGCGGAGGCCTTCGGCTTCCCCAACTCGCTGCTCGGCCTGGTCGGCTTCGCCGTGGTCGTCGCGGTCGGCGCCGGGCTGCTCGCCGGGGCCTCGTACCGGCGCTGGTTCTGGCTCGGGCTGCAGGCCGGGACGGTCTTCGGCATCGGCTTCGTGACCTGGCTGATGTACCAGGCGCTGTACTCGATCGGGGCGCTCTGCCCGTACTGCATGGTGGTCTGGGCCGCGATGATCCCGCTGTTCTGGTACACCACGCTGCACAACCTGCGCTCCGGGGTCATCCCGACCGGCCGCGCCCTGCGCCCGGTGGTCCGCGAGGCCGCCCGCTACCACTGGGTCGTCCCGGCGCTCTGGTACGCGGTGATCGCGCTGCTGGTGCTCAACCGGTTCTGGTACTACTGGTCGACCCTGCTCTGAGCACCGCCGGAGCACCCCGCCGGGCCCGCGCCCGCCACCTCCCTTCCCGGGGGTGGCGGGCGCACTGCCGGCGGGCGCACTGCCCGCGGGCTCGGAAGCGGTCGGCTCAGAACCGGTGGGCCGCGACCTCGGCGAGCAGCTCGGCCCGGCGCTCCTCGGAGAGGAAGGAGGCGCGGAAGGAGTTCGCGGCGAGCAGCCGGAGGGTCTCCTGGTCCAGGGCGAGGGCCTGCTGCACGGCCCGGAGGTTGTCCTCGACGTAGCCGCCGAAGTACGCCGGGTCGTCGGAGTTGACGGTGACCAGCAGGCCGGCCTCCAGCATCTCGCGCAGCGGGTGGTCGGCGAGGGTGTCGATGCAGCGCAGCCGGACGTTGGAGAGCGGGCAGAGGGTGAGCGGGATCCGCTCGCGCACCAGCCGGGCGACCAGCTCGCCGTCCTCCAGGCAGCGCAGGCCGTGGTCGATCCGCTCGACGCCGAGGACGTCCAGCGCCTCGGTGATGTAGGAGGCCGGGCCCTCCTCCCCCGCGTGCGCGACCCGGTGCAGGCCGGCCTCCGCGGCGCGCCGGTACACCTCGCGGAACTTGGCCGGCGGGTGGCCGACCTCGGCCGAGTCGAGGCCGATGCCGGCGATCCGGTCGAAGTACGGGCGGGCGGCCTCGAAGGTCTCCAGCGCGGACTCGGCGGACTCGTCCCGCAGGAAGCACATGATCAGCCGGGTGCTGATCCCGTACCGCTCCTCGCTGCGCTCCAGCGCCGCGGTCAGCCCGTCGACCACGGTGCCGAGCGGCACGCCGCGCGCGGTGTGCGCCTGCGGGTCGAAGAAGATCTCCGCGTGCCGGACGCCCTGCTCGGCGGCCCGGGCGAGGTAGGCGTCGGCGAGGTCGGTGAAGTCCTGCCCGGTGCGCAGGACGGCCATCAGCGCGTAGTACAGGTCGAGGAAGGACTGCAGGTCGCTGAAGGAGTACGCCTTCCGCAGCTCCTCGGTGTCGGCGTAGGGCAGCGTGACGGCGTTGCGGGCGGCGAGGGCGAAGGCGAGTTCGGGCTCCAGGGTGCCTTCGATGTGAAGGTGGAGTTCGGCCTTGGGAAGCGGCATGGGAGATCTGTCCGAGCTGTAGGGGACGAAACGGATGATCCGGAAGGATTCATCCTACGTTCCGCTCCCTCCCGGTCGGCGCCCTCCGGAGGTGCTCGCGGCGCAGCGGGCGTCACCCCCGCGGGTGTACCGGGGGCGGCCAGCGGGCACCGGGTAGGAGGGGGCTTCCGCCGAGGAGGTACCGAGATGCGGCACGTCGACCCGCACGTCCGGCCCGAGGGCATCTCCCCGCACGCCCTGGGCAACGACACGCTCCTGCACGAGCTGGAACAGCTGCACCGCACCCGTCACGAGACCTTCCTGCACGGCTCGGAGGACGCGCTCCGGCGGCACACCCTGCGCACCGGACAGCTGGAGGCCGAGTACCTGCACCGCTTTCCCGACCGACTGGTGACGGCCGGCCGGACCAGGGCCGGCGCGCGGGCCCGCGAGGCCGCGGCCCGGGTGGAGTCGCTGCCCGAGTAGCGGCCTGCCCCGGCGGCCGACCGGGGCGTCCGGACCGGCCGCGCGGCGGCGCCCGGCGGGGACACGCCGGGCGCCGGTGGCGTGCCCGCGGGCGGGCCGTCGGGGAGGGTGAGAGGCGCAGCCGCACCGGACCCCGACCCCCCTGGGAGCCCCGCATGCCCATCGCCAGCGTCAACCCCGCGACCGGCGAGATCCTGGAGACCTTCGAGCCGCTCGACGCGGCCGGCGTCGAACGCAGACTGGCCCGCGCCGAGGCCGCGTTCCACAGCTACCGCACCACCCCCTTCGCCGCCCGCGCCGACCTGCTGCGCCGGGCCGCCGACCTGTTGGACCAGGACCAGGAGACGGTCGCCCGCACGATGACCGAGGAGATGGGCAAGCCGCTCACCGCCTCCCGGGCCGAGGCCGCCAAGTGCGCGAAGGCGATGCGCTGGTACGCCGACCACGCCGAGGCGCTGCTGGCCGACGAGCACCCGGACCCGGCCGACGTCGCCGACTCCGGCGCCGCCCGGGCCTACGTCCGCTACCGCCCGATCGGCGCGGTGCTGGCCGTGATGCCGTGGAACTTCCCGTTCTGGCAGGTGATCCGGTTCGCCGCGCCGGCCCTGATGGCGGGCAACGTCGGCCTGCTCAAGCACGCCTCCAACGTCCCGCGCACCGCGGTGGCGCTGGAGGAGCTCTTCCGGCGGGCCGGCTTCCCGGAGGGCTGCTTCCAGACCCTGCTGATCGGTTCGGGCGCGGTCGAGGGCGTCATCCGGGACCGCAGGGTGGCCGCGGTGACCCTCACCGGCAGCGAGCCGGCCGGCCGGGCGGTCGCCGCCACGGCGGCCGACGAGGTGAAGAAGGCGGTGCTGGAGCTCGGCGGCAGCGACCCGTTCGTCGTCATGCCCAGCGCCGACGTCGACGCGGCGGTGCGCACCGCCGTCCGCGCCCGGGCGCAGAACAACGGCCAGTCCTGCATCGCCGCCAAGCGCTTCATCGTCCACACCGACGTCTACGACCGCTTCACCGCGGGCTTCACCGAGGGGATGCGGTCGCTGCGCGTCGGGGACCCGATGGACGAGGCGACCGACGTCGGCCCGCTGGCCAGCCGCCAGGGCCGGGACGACCTGGAGGAGCTGGTCGAGGACGCCCGGACGCACGGCGCCCGGGTCGAGTGCGGCGGCGGGCGCCCGGAGGGCTGGGACACCGGGTACTTCTACGAGCCGACGGTGCTGACCGGCATCACCCCGGCGATGCGGATCCACCTGGAGGAGACCTTCGGCCCGGTGGCCACCGTCTACCGGGTCGCCGACCTGGACGAGGCCGTGGCGCTGGCCAACGACACGCCGTTCGGCCTGAGTTCCAACGTCTGGACCCGGGACGAAGGCGAGCAGGAGCGCTTCGTGCGCGACGTCCAGGCCGGCGGGGTGTTCTTCAACGGGATGACCGCCTCCCACCCCGCCCTGCCGTTCGGCGGCGTCAAGCGCTCCGGGTTCGGGCGGGAGCTGTCCGGGCACGGGATCCGGGAGTTCTGCAACATCACCACGGTGTGGCTCGGCTGAGCGCTCCCGGACCGCACCGGTGCCCGGCCCGGGTCAGGAGGCCACGCGGTGCCTGCCCGGGCCGGGCGTCATCCACCGGGCGAGCACGCCGACCATGGCGACGGCCGTCAGGCCCCAGAAGATCGCCAGGACGACCATCACCCACGTCTGGCTGATCTGGACGGCGACCATGCACAGACCGATCGAGAGCGCGATCATGACGGTCACCACGGTCGGGCTGAGGCTGAGCAGCCAGTGCCAGGCCCGGTGCATCCGGCTGGGGTTCGCCGGGGCGTCGGGGCCGGTTTCGGTTTCCTTGTAGGTCAGCAGGTCCATCGGGATCGCCTCCGGGTCTCGGGGGGCTGGCCGGATCCGCGGGGCTCAGGAGGCCTTGCGCGGAGCCGTGGACTTTCCGGTCGTGGTCCTTCCGGTCGTGGACTTGGCCGTCGCCGTCTTGGCCGTCGTGCTCTTGGCCTTCGTGCTCCTGCCCGTCGTGCTCTTGCCCGTCGACGGTCCGCCGGCCGCGGTGCCGCCGGCCGTCGTCTTCCGGGTCGTGGTCCGCTTCGCCGCGGCGGCCTTCGCGTCGGGCTCCGCCTTCTTCTTCGCCGGGGCGCGCCGGCGGGGCTCGGGCTTCCCCTCCTCCTCCGGGGCCTCCTCCGGCGCGTCCTCCGCCGGGCCCTGGCCCCGCCCGCTCCTGGCCTGCTTGAGGCTGGTGCGCAGCGCCTCCATCAGGTCGATCACGTTGTCGGGCGCCTCGCCGGGCTCCTCCTCGTGCGGGACCTCCACGCCCTCCAGCCGGGCCGTGATCACCTGCTGGAGCGCCTGCTGGTAGTCGTCGTGCAGCTGGGAGAGGTCGAAGTCCTCGGAGAGGGTGTCCATCAGCGAGCGCGCCATCTTGAGCTCCTGCGGCCGCACGGCGACGTCCTCCTCGGGCGCGATGCCGGCCGCCGGGCGGACCTCGTCGGGCCAGATGCAGGTCTGCAGCACCAGGGTGCCGTCGTGCACCCGCAGCACCGCGGGCGACTCCCGGGTGCGCAGGGCGATCTTGGTGACGGCGATCTGCCCGGACTCGGTGAGCGCGTCGCGCAGCAGCGCGTAGGGCTTGGCGGCGGCCTTGTCGGCGACGCCCACGTAGTAGGCCTTGGAGAACATCAGCGGGTCGATCTCGCCGGCGTCGACGAAGGCCAGCACATCGATGATCTTCTTGCTGGGCAGCGGCAGGTCGGCGAGGTCGTCGTCGCTCAGGGTGACGGTCCGGCCGTCGGGGGACTCGTAGCCCTTGGCGATCTCCGCGTACGGGACCTCCTTCTCCTCCTGCTCGCAGTACCGCTTCATCCGGACCCGTCCGCCGTCCTTGGCGTGCACCTGGTGCAGCGGGACGTCGTGTTCCTGGGTGGCCGAGTACAGGTGGACGGGGATGCTGACCAGCCCGAAGCTGATCGTCCCCTTCCAGGTGGTCTGCATGGGGTCGCTCCTTCCCGGAGGTTCCCGTCCGACGGAGCTTCCGGGCTCCGGAGTCTCCACTCTGCCCGCGTTTCCCCCGATCCGCACGGGAAGCACACAATGGGCTCGCGGGGGCCGAGGAGGTGGACGCGGATGACGGCCGGACGACGGCCCGGGCAGGCCCCGCCGCCGGACCGCACCAGGTACCGGGTGACGTACGCCGTGGCCGGGGAGCCCGGGACGCGCCGGGACGAGGTCGAGGTGGTGCCGGGGTACTCCGGGGAGGGCGACGTCCCGCGGATCCTGGCCGCGCGCCTGGCCGCCCGCCTGGCCGCGCACCCCGGTGAGCGACCGGGTGGACGGCCGGGTGATCGACCGGGCGGACGTTCGCAGCCGAATGATCTTCGGATCACCGTGCTGGAATTGCGCGAGATCTGAGCTCCAGCAGAGCTTCGGAGCCGCCCCGACCGATGACGATGCGTCAGATTTGAGCTTTTCGGGACCCCTTTCCACCCCCTCTGACCTGCTCTTTCGTGTCCGCTGAGCGAACAGTTACCAAACCATTGTTCCGATACTCGTGCGTAGTCGTTAGGTTGCACCGCAATGCGCGGGTCAATCCCCCCACCCTCCGGCGCGACGAGCCGAGGGTCAGCCGCGCGGGAAAGGCACAGGGCACCCTTTGATGAGTGCGGACACCACCAAGTCGACGGCGGCTCCCCACGTCCCCCACCAGTCGGGGCCGGCCGGGCACGGCGGCGGCGACGGCCACCTGAAGGCCGGGCTCAAGAACCGCCACCTGTCGATGATCGCCATCGGCGGCGTGATCGGCGCCGGCCTGTTCGTCGGCTCCGGCGCGGGCATCGCCTCCACCGGCCCGGGCATCCTGCTCTCCTACACGCTGGCCGGTGTGCTGGTCGTGCTGGTGATGCGGATGCTCGGCGAGATGGCGGCCGCGGACCCGCAGAGCGGCTCCTTCTCGGCGTACGCGGACCGCGCGCTCGGCCGCTGGGCCGGGTTCAGCATCGGCTGGCTGTACTGGTTCTTCTGGGTCGTGGTCCTCGCGGTGGAGGCCACCGCCGGCGCCAAGATCCTCAACAACTGGGTGCCGGGCGTGCCGCAGTGGGGCTGGGCACTGATCGTGATGGCGGTGCTGACCGCCACCAACCTGTTCTCGGTGGCCTCGTACGGCGAGTTCGAGTTCTGGTTCGCCGGCATCAAGGTGGTCGCGATCGCCGCGTTCCTGGTGATCGGCACCCTCGCCGCCTTCGGCCTGCTGCCCGGCACGCACGCCGTCGGCACCGAGAACCTGACCGGCCACGGCGGCTTCCTGCCACACGGCGTGGGCGCGGTGTTCACCGGCATGCTCACCGTGGTGTTCGCCTTCATGGGCAGCGAGATCGTCACCCTGGCCGCGGGCGAGTCGGAGGACCCGGAGCGCGCCGTCAGCAAGGCCACCAACAGCGTGATCTGGCGCATCGGGATCTTCTACCTGGGCTCGATCCTGCTCGTGGTCACCCTGCTCCCGTGGGACTCCGCCGCCGTCAAGGGCAGCCCGTACGTGGCGGTGCTCGAGCACGTGGGCATCCCCGGCGCCGGCCAGGTGATGGACGTGATCGTGCTGACCGCCGTGCTGTCCTGCCTCAACTCCGGGATGTACACGGCCTCCCGGATGGCGTTCTCGCTGGGGCAGCGCGGCGACGCGCCGAAGGCCTTCGCGACCGTGACCGACCGGGGCGTACCCCGGGTGGCCATCCTCTCCTCGGTGGTCTTCGGCTTCGTCGCGGTCTTCTTCAACTACACCTCGCCCGACACGGTGTTCGCCTTCCTGCTCAACTCCTCCGGCGCGGTTGCGCTCTTCGTCTGGCTGGTGATCTGCTTCTCCCAGCTGCGGATGCGCCGGATCATCGAGCGGGAGACCCCCGAGCGACTGACCGTCCGGATGTGGCTGTACCCGTACCTGACCTGGGCGGCCATCGGCATGATCGGGTTCGTGATGGCGTACATGTTCACCGACTCCGACGGGCGCAAGCAGATGTACCTGTCGCTGGTCGCCGCGGCGATCGTGCTCGTGGCCTCGGCCGTGGTGGGCCGACGGCGGCGGGCCGCGGTGGCGGCGGAGTCCTGACCCGTCCGCACCGCGCGTGGAACGCCGGGCCCGGGAGCCGTTGCGGAGGCTCCCGGGCCCGGCGCCGTTGTCCGGGGCCCGTCCGGCGCTCACCGCCGGGCGCGCCCGGCGGACACGCCCGAGCGGCTCCGGCGCGGGCCAGTTTGACGATGGCACGTCAAGGGGGATATCTGGGCCATGGCGCTCCCCCACGAGCGCTCCCCCACCCCCTCCCGGGAGACCCCGTGCCCCTCCCCCCTGCCCCCACGCCGCACGCCTCGGCGCGCCAACGCTTCGGCCACCGGCTGCGCCACTGGCGCGAGGCCCGCGGGCTCAGCCAGGCCGAACTCGGCCGCCGGCTCGGCTACCACAACTCGCTGATCAGCCGGGTCGAGAACGCCCGCCGCTGGCCACCACCCGGACTTCCCGCCCGGGCTGACGAACTCCTGCTCACCGGAGGGGAGTTGGCCGCCCTCTGGCAGCCCGTCCGACAGGAGCGGGAACGCCTCGGCGAGCTCGTCGCACCCGCCAGACCACCCCTCGGCGCCACCCTGCGCGGCGCCACCCCACCGGACGCCGCCACCTTCGAGGTGCTCCGCCAGCTGCTCGGCGTCTACCGCGCCGCCGCTGCCCGCACCGGCGGCGAACCCCTGGCCGCCGTCCTCGAACACCACGCCCGCACCCTGGCCGGCTGGCAGCACTCCACCCCGCGCGGCGCCGTCACCGCCGTCCGGTCGCTCGCCGCCCAGTACGCCGAACTCGCCGGCTGGGCGCACTTCGAAGGGGACCGCCGGACCCGTGCGCTCGGCTGGTTCACGGCCGGACTGGAGTGGGCCCGCGCGGCCGGGGACCAGCCCACCACGGCCGCCCTGCTGACCCGGCAGAGCACCCTGCACTGGTGGAACGGCGACCCGGCCGGCGCGCTCGCCCACGCCGAGGCCGCCCGCGCCGCCGCGCGACGGGTGCCCGGCCTGCAGTCCTGGGCCGCCCTCGCCGAGGCGCACGCCCACGCCCTGAACGGCGCCGCGCCCGAGGCCTGGCGCGCGCTCGTCGAGGCCGAGCGGCTGACCGAGGCGGACCGGCGGGCCGGGCGGGCGGAGCCCCGGCCGACCCGCGCCGCGCTGGTGCTCGGCGTCGCGCACGGCACCTGCCACCGGGACCTCGCCGTCCGCACCGGCCGCGCCGCGCACGCCCACGCGGCGGTGGCCCACCTGGACGCCGCGCTCGGACACCTGGACCCGGCCGAGCATCCGCACGACCACGCCCTGATCACCGGCCGCCTGGCCGGCGCCTACGCCCGGGCGGGGCGCCGCGAGGCCGCCGCCGCGACGCTCTCCCGCCTGCCGCCCGAGCCCACCGGGCGCGTCGCCCACGAGCAGCGCCGGGCCCGCGGCTGGCTGAGCGGCGCGCCGACCCGCCAGGGCCCGCCCGGGGCCGAGCAACCCACGCCGGAGGGCTGAGCCTGCGGTCCGCCCCGCGACGGCGCGGCGGGCGACGGCGCGGCGGGCGCGGACGGAGAGCGGCCGCCCGCCGGCGCGCGGAACGGCCGGGGGGGCGGGGGGGGGGGGACCCCCCCCCCCCCCCCCCCCCCCGCCGGGCGCGCCCCGCCCCCCCCCCCCCCCCGCGCCCCCCCCCCGCAGGCCCCCCCGGGGGGGGGGACCGCGAGCCCCCCCCCC